>JBAXND010000004.1 GCA_037133915.1 Bacteroidota bacterium | reverse complement strand
GCGACCCTCTGATTAACAGTCAGATGCTCTAACCAACTGAGCTAAGGAGGAATTTTGTGGCTGCAAAAATAATAAATATTTTCATTCAATAAACAAAATATTCACTTTTCATCATCCCTTTATACCAGAATTGAGGTAAAGTAGCTGATTTTACTTATTTTTGCCCTTCAAAAATATAATTGAAATGAAAATTCTTGGAATAGGAAATGCTCTGGTAGATATCATGACGCTGCTCGAAAGCGATGATTTTTTAAAACAATTTAACCTGCAAAAAGGAAGCATGCAGCTCGTCGATCAGGATTTTTCGGGCGATGTTCTTGCAGGCGCCACCGATATTAAAAAGGAACTTTCGTCGGGTGGCTCCGCTGCAAATACGATTCACGGACTGGCCCATCTGGGAATGAATACAGGTTACATCGGAAAAATCGGATCCGATGATTTTGGTGAGTTCTTCAGGAAAGATATGGAACGTGTCGGAATTAAACCATTACTGCTTGAAGGTATTGCCGACACCGGTCGGGCTATTGCACTGGTTACTCCCGACAGCGAACGTACATTCGCAACATTTCTGGGCGCCGCAATTGAATTAAACGCATCTGATCTCATTCCCGAACATTTTATCGGATACGACTGCATGCATGTGGAAGGTTATCTGGTGCAAAACCGTGAGCTTATCACTACTGCCATGAAAATGGCCAAAGAACATGGTTTGCTGGTTAGTATTGATTTGGCAAGTTATAATGTGGTTGAACAAAATGTTGAATTTCTAACGTCACTGATTACACAATATGTTGATATTGTGTTTGCAAATGAGGAAGAGGCAAAAGCGTTTACCGGATTAGAACCCTTGAAAGCGCTTGATTCCATCGCTGAAATGTGCGATATTGCCGTTGTCAAACTTGGAAAAGACGGCTCCGCCATTAAAAGAGGAGAGGAAGAGCACCGTGTTACAGCAATTCGGGCAGAAAGTATTGACACCACAGGCGCAGGAGATTTATATGCCTCAGGTTTTCTCTACGGTCTCATGAAAGGTCTGCCGCTTATGAAATGTGGTGATATCGGTTCTGTCCTTTCGGGTAAAGTAATTGAAGTGGTTGGGGCAAAAATGACTGCAAGCCAGTGGGACGAAGCACTTTCTATCGTTGAGATGATTGAAAAGGTGTAATTTTTCCTCCTGACATTGCCCTTGTTTTATACGACTTTCGCCCGTGAGGCTTGTTTAAATGCGATTTTCTTTTGTTTGTAATCTGAATTTTATAACTTTGCGACCCTTTTTAGAGTGTAATTATCTAATTATTAATTCTTAAAATACCAAGACCTGACGATGAAGGTATATCAGACGAGTGAAATCAGAAATATTGCCCTGGTTGGTGGAGCTAAGGCGGGCAAAACTACTATTGCCGAATGCATGCTTCTTGAGGGTGGCGTAATCAGCCGTAGAGGCTCGATTGAAGATAAAAATACTGTTTCCGACTATAGGGAAATTGAACTGGAGCGTCAAAACTCCGTTTACTCAACGGTACTTTACGCAGAGTACGGCGGAAAAAAAATTAATATTATTGATACTCCCGGTTTCGACGATTTTATCGGTGAAGTATATTCTTCGCTTAAAGTTGCAGATACCGTTTTCATGGTATTAAATTCCCAGAACGGGGTGGAAGTCGGTGCTGAAATTAACTGGCGTCACACAACGCGCGAAAACAAACCCCTGGTCTTTATCGTGAACCAGCTCGAGCATGAAAAATCTAATTTCGACGAGACATTCCGCCAGATGCGTGCACAATTTGGTGCTAAAGTTATCCTTACTCAATATCCGGTAAATCCCGGAACCGGTTTCGATTCCGTGATTGATCTGCTGAGCATGAAAATGCTCAAGTTCCCCAAAGATGGTGGCAAACCTCAGGTTTCCGACATTCCGGAAAACGAAAAAGCCAAAGCCGATGAATTATTGGGTCAACTGGTAGAAGCTGCAGCCGAAAGTGATGAATCACTGATGGAAGTGTTCTTCGATAAAGGCGCTCTTACAGAGGAAGAACTTGCCAAAGGTATTAAGTTAGGTGTGATGAACCGCAATATATTCCCGGTATTCTGCACCAGCTCGAAATTCAATATGGGCATTGGCCGCGTTCTTGATTTTATTGTTACTTCCGTTCCTGCACCGAACGAAATGCCGGCACCCAAAACTGCTGATGGTAACGACATCGTTTGCAAAGTGGAAAATCCGGCATGCGCTTTCATCTTCAAAACATCCATCGAATCGCATCTCGGCGAAATTTCTTTCTTTAAAATGCTTGCCGGTGAGATTTCTGAAGGCACCGATATGGTGAACTCCAAGAACGGATCGAAAGAACGTATCTCGCAAATATTTATCGTGGCAGGTAAAAACCGCGAAAAAGTAAATAAAGTTGTGGCAGGCGATATCGCTGCAACCATCAAACTTAAAAGTACTGCAACCAATCAAACACTCAACCTGCCCAAAAATGCAGACCTCGTTGCAGCTCCCATCATTTTCCCAAATCCCAAATTCCGCACTGCTGTGAAGGCCGTTAATTCAAGCGACGACGAAAAACTTGGCAGCTTGCTGAATGATATGTATAAAATTGACCCCACGCTGAAACCTCAGTATTCAAAAGAACTCAGGCAGCTCATTCTGTCTGGCCAGGGCGAACAGCATCTGAACATTGCAAAATGGCAGATTGAAAAACTGAATAAAATTGAAATAGAATTTCTCCCGCCACGCATTCCGTATCGCGAAACCATTACCAAAACCGCGAAAGCAACCTACCGTCACAAAAAACAATCGGGCGGTGCCGGACAATTTGGTGAAGTTCATATCCTTATTCATCCGTTTGTTGAAGGTGGACCCGATCAAACCGAATTCCCGATTCGCGGCAGAGACAGCCAGGATTTGGAATGGGGCGGAAAACTTGTTTTCAATAACTGTATTGTAGGTGGTGCCGTTGACGCACGTTTTATGCCGGCAATCCTCAAAGGAATCATGGAAAAAATGGAAGAAGGACCTCTTACCGGTTCATATGCCCGCGACATCGTAGTGAATGTTTATGACGGTAAAATGCACCCGGTTGACTCCAACGAAATTTCTTTCAAACTCGCCGGTCGCCATGCTTTTAAAGAAGCCTTCAAAAATGCAGGACCGAAAATTCTTGAGCCTGTGTATGATGTGGAAGTTATAGTTCCCGAAGATAAAATGGGTGATGTGATGACCGACCTTCAGGGCCGCAGAGCCGTTATCATGGGCATGGAGAGCGAAGGACATTATCAGAAAATAGTTGCTAAAGTTCCTTTGGCCGAACTTAACAGATATTCAACCGCACTGAGCTCTATAACGAGCGGTCGTGCCACTTACGGGATGAAGTTTGCAGAATACGCTCCGGTACCGGGCGATTTGCAGCTTACCTTGCTCAAAACTTACGAAGAACAGGAAAAAGACGAAGAATAGTTTTTCTGAAACATCAAAAAAAAAGCCCGACTTTCAAAGCCGGGCTTTTTTTTATTTCCCAAAAACCTCATTTAAAATATTCGCCAACTGCACCCCGCCCGTCATAAGTTGGGTTTCAATGATGATGGCGCCCTTGTTAATATATGCTTCTGTAACCGGGCTGGTGTAAGCATAAACATCAACCAGCGAACTTCGCGTGGCGGTCATCCAATCAATCACACTGCCTTCGCCCATTTTGGCAATACTCGCAGGCGGCGTATTTGCCAATAATTCTTGTACCTTGACAAGATTAATATTTTTGTATTCAATAATATCCGTATCCCAGATACGGTGCAGGTTTTCCTTCTTCTCATTAAAAATAACCTCTACATTGTTTCCGCCCCTGTCTATACCATAGCCCACATGCAACGGCTGATGCAGGTCACCAATTAAATGGAACACTACTTTCAGATTAAAACTGATTTGTTCGGAGGTCAGTGTAGATTTGTGTCTCAGGTTACGTATGGCAATGATGAGTTGCTGTGCCACGTTATTGCCTCCACCAAAAGTACTGTCATACGACATCCCTTTTTCAATGTTGACGTAATGCCAGGGCTTCATGTAATCGTATTTTGAATTGCCCTTGATTTCATCCATCCAGGTCGAGGCCGACTCCCATGTCATATCTCCAATGTACTTTTGTACAGAATCTTTAACAGCGTCGCTGACTCTGGCTTTCGCTATTTCAGCAACAATGTTGTGTCCCAACCATCCGTATCCGAATGTTAAGCGCGCACAAAGCAAGAAAAACACAAAAAATAACACAGTCTTTTTAGTCATGATGAGGTTGTTTTTTAGTTGTGAGAATTCACATATTGGTTCGTTAGTTCCGAAAGCAGTTATGTGTTTTACCGCCGAAAGATACAATTTCTTTAAATATGCGACGGGTTATTCGTAAAATCCGTAAGAAAAATTCTTGTTCTCTACCTCAGGCTGAGCTATTGTGTATTATATTTATCTTTGCGCACTGATGAAAAAGATAGACCTGTATATTATCCGCAAATTTTTAGGCACTTTTTTCCTGTCTATGTCGCTGATAATTATTATCGTGGTTATCTTCGACCTCTCTGAAAATATTGATGATCTGATTGAAACACGGGCTCCGCTCAGCGGAATTATTTTTGATTATTACCTGAACTTTATCCCGTATTTTGTTAATCTGTTTAGTCCGCTGTTTACCTTCATTGCCGTTGTCTTTTTCACATCTCAGATGGCGACTCGCACAGAGATTGTGGCCATTTTGGGCGGCGGTATCAGCTTCCGCCGAATGCTTGTTCCATATCTGATTGGCGCACTCTTTCTTACCGTGATGTCTTTTTACCTTGCGAATTTTCTCATTCCGCTTACCAATAAAAACATGCTCGCGTTTAAAAATACATATATCCGCAATAAATATCACAATACGAATACAAATATCCACATGCAGATTAGCCCCGGCACATTCATTTATGTTCAACGATACTCCGTTGAAACAAATACCGGATATAACTTCACCATGGAGAAATTTAACAGCGGGTCAATGTTCTATAAAATGAATGCTGCGAGGATAATCTACGACAGTTCTACTTCACGATGGACAATCAATGATTACAGCATCAGGCTCGTAAATGGTATGCAGGAAAGGCTCGTATTTGGACGCAAAATGGATACTGCACTTAATCTCACTCCCGGTGATTTCTACCGGAAGGATGATAACATGGACGTAATGAATTTTTCACAACTCCGTACATTTATTGACGAAGAAAAGATGAAAGGTTCAGATAATATTCGGCTTTACGAAGTCGAAAAACACCGGCGCATTGCATTCCCGTTTGCTTCAATAGTTCTTACAATTATTGGTGTTTCCGTTTCCAGTCGTAAGGTGAGAGGCGGAATAGGACTTCATATTGCTTTTGGCATGGCCATCACCTTCTCATTCGTGTTATTTCTGCGTGTCACAGAAACGTTTGCCACTTACGGAAACCTGCCTCCGTTTCTGGCAGTGTGGCTGCCCAACGTTGTTTATGGATTGCTCGGTCTGTATCTTTTACGAATTGCCCCCAAATAATTTTTCAGGAGTTTCCGTATTCAGAAATATCTATAATGGTGCTTGCCAACTGGTGCATCCGGGAAAACCTATTTCCGGTCCCGGTTTTTCTTTAAATATTCCATATACTGCCGAACCACTTCCGCTCATGGAAGCATAAAGTGCACCCTGGCGGTAAAGGTCTTCCTTTATGGATGCCAATATGGGATGTGCTGCAAAAACAGGTGATTCAAAGTCATTCACAATGTTGTTGCGCCACTCGGGTATAGGCTTTGTTATTGCCGATGCAAGGGATGCGAATGTTTTTCCGAGTACAACTTTTGAATAGGCGAGGGCTGTGCTTACATGGACGGGCGGTTTGATGATTACAATATGCAAGCCCCGCAGCGATATTGTTATAGGGCTCAGAATATCGCCCCTGCCGGTCGCCAGGGCAGGGATGTTGTCTATGAAGAAAGGACAGTCGCTTCCGAGCTGTAATGCGATGTTTTTTAGTTCTGCTGTCCCTATACCCAAACCAAAGAGTTCGTCCAGCATAAGCAGCGTAAACGCTCCGTCTGATGAACCTCCACCCAGACCGGCTCCTGACGGAATGTTCTTAAGCAGGTGAATGTGTACCGGTGGAATGTGAACGCTTTTTTCCAGTAATCTGAACGCTTTGAAACAAAGGTTATCTTCAGTTTCGCCATCAAGTTCAATTCCACTCAAAAACAGGCGGGGAATACTGTCTGACGCCGGAATAATTTCCAGCACATCGCACCAGTTTACCGGAATAAAAATACTTTCAATATCGTGGTAGCCGTCGCTCCGTTTCGACACAATGTTTAACCCAATATTTATTTTGCAGTTCGGAAATCGTATCATGGCTGGTTTTATGCTGCAAATTTATTGGAATTAATGATATGGAACGGACCGGTTGTTTTATTATCACAATACGGAAGGTCATAATTTATAAATTTGCACTATGATTATTATAGACAACACCGTTATTTCTGATGACCTCCTTGAGGTTCTTTTCTGCTGCGATTTGCCGCAATGCAATGGATCATGCTGTATTGAAGGTGACGCCGGGGCTCCGCTTACAACGGATGAAATTAAAATAATTGGTGACAGCCTTGAATTGATTAAGCCGTATATGGAATCTGATGGGGTGGAGGTAGTGGATACGGATGGTGTTTATACTACCGACACAGAGGGAAAGAAGGTGACTCCGCTCATTAAAGGCGGCGAATGTGCGTTTGTTCTCTGGGAAAATGGGATTGCCGGATGTGCCATTGAAAAGGCTCATTTAGCCGGAATGATTGAGTTTCAGAAGCCTATATCGTGCCATCTTTACCCTGTAAGACTGTTGGAATATGATGACTTTACTGCTGTGAATGTGCATCGTTGGCATATTTGCGCTGATGCCTTCCAAAAAGGAAAAGCGGAAGGAATTCCACTGCACCGCTTTCTAAAAACGGCCTTGATACGACGGTTTGGAATTGAGTGGTTTAATGATCTTGAAAAAGAATATTATTCAAAAAATGCGCTTAGATAGCTGCCGCAATTTCTGCTGCAATCACAGAGAATTCATCTGCAGTGAATTTTAACTTGGGCTTTTTAAAATCAATATCCGACATTGAATTCATTGGTACAAGGTGAATGTGCGCATGAGGTACTTCCAGTCCAATAACTGCAATTCCAATTCGCTTACAGGGAACAACCTTTTCGATACCACGGGCAACTGTTTTTGCGAAAGCGCAAAGTCCCAGATAATCGGCATCGTCCATATCAAAAATATAATCCGTTTCTTTTTTAGGCACAACCAGTGTATGCCCTGCCGCCAAAGGATTGATATCGAGAAACGCAAAGTAATGATCATTCTCTGCTACTTTATGGCAGGGAATTTCTCCGGAAATAATTCGACTGAAAATTGTTGCCATAATCCGGTTAGGTTAGTCGTGAAATATTGATAATTTCAAACGGAATAATTCCGGCAGGAACTTTAATCTCTACCTTATCACCTACTTTTTTTCCAAGCAAACCTGCTGCAATAGGCGAACCTACTGATAGTTTTCCTTCTTTCAGATTGGCCTCATTTTCAGGGACAAGTGTATATTTCATGGTTGCACCGTTTTTTAGATTTTTAATTTCTACAGTGCAAAGTATCAGAACTTTATTGAGGTCAAGTTTAGATTCATCAATTACTTTCGCATTATTCAGTATTGATTTCATCTTGGCTATTTTTAATTCAAGCATTCCCTGCGCATTTTTGGCAGCGTCATATTCAGCATTTTCCGAAAGATCGCCCTTATCGCGTGCTTCGGCAATCATTTTGGATATTTTCTGGCGCTCAACCGACATCAGGATGTCAAGTTCTTTTTTCAGGGATTCAAGTCCTTCTTTGGTGAAATTTCTTGCTTCTGCCATGGTGATGATTTTTTGGTGTAGCCTGATAATAATAAAAAGAATCCCGAATGCACGGGACTCTTTTACAAAATAAAGAAAATAAAATAATGTTTACAGGTTTATACGTGCTCCAATGCTGTGAATACCATTAAATGGGTTCGTGGCCCTGTATGAATAATCAACTGCAAAAGATGAACCTTTCGCTTTATTAAACGGCACCTGAACGGTCAATCCACCACTTGGGCCGGTAAGCCATGTTGTGCGGTCGGGAGCTGAGCCTGTGATGCCGGTTTCGTATGTATAAGCGCCTCTAAGCATGAGGTATTGCATTAAACGGTACTCGAGACCAAGCATAAACTGGTCTTTCGAGAAAGAGTTTGAAGTAAAATTAGCCGCCACAGTAAGGTGATGTGCATCGGAAATACGGATGTCATAGGCGCCGCCAATGTTAAGTGATGTCGGCACTTCAAATTCTGCTGAACGGTTCTCAATGGTCATCTGACCTGATTGCCCGCCCGGCATATTTGTTCTGAATGAAAGACCGTCACCGCTGAATTTCATACGAGGACCAACATTTTTAAGGGCGATACCGAACATGATGTTCTCATTTTCACCTGTAATATACTGGATTCCTGCATCAAAGCAAAAACCCTGAACACTCAGATTGGCGATTTTTTCTGAAACTACTTTTATATTGAGTCCGCCATAGATTGAGTTTGAAAACATTTTTGAATACGACAGGTTGATGTTCGTGAGGTTTGGTGTGAATTTTCCAAGTCCACCTTCAGGAAGATCAACCGTTGTTACGTCAATGTCTCCGAAAGACATAGACATTACGCCCAAACCAATTACACTTGTTTCGCCCACTCGCTGGGTTATACCAAAGGTATTGATGCCGACACCCGAGCCCTGAAGCCAGATGGTATGGCTGAAAATAAGTTCGGTTTTCTGTGTAAATGCACAACCGGCAATATTGGTATACATTGCTTCAAGTCCGCGTGTACATGCTGTGCCTACGCCACCCCAACCCGAACTGCGAGCCCAGGGATTGATAAGCAGTTCCTGTGCGCCGGCCTCACCAACGCGGTCGTCGTTGCCTGCAAAAAGTGAACTCATGGGCATGGCAGTAGTGCAAAGTAATGTTGCAATGGCCACGTATTTTTTAAATTTATTCATGCTGGTACGATATTATTATGGTACTACAATTTATTTATTCGCTGATTAGAATGAGTTAAGGTCAATGGGTCGTAATGAACCAAACCATTTGACAACTTTTTCACCTACACCGTCAACTTTAACATGGATAAGATACAATCCTCCTGCAATGGGTATGCCTGCAGCATTTTTCAAATCCCAGTCAAGCGAAGTTTTCGGATCGTCTTTCTTGAACTGACGGATGAGTGTTCCACCTACAGTGTAAATAGTAACGGTACATTTATCCGGGAGATTGGTAACTTTTATCCTGTTGTCTAATTGGTTAATCTCATAATTAGAGTATGCAAAATACGGGTTGGGAACAACATTAATCAAGTCGAGAGCACCTTCAGCAGCACCTATGTTTCCGGTTTGTGTAGCCATATTTTCGGTACTGAATCCATACATCGGATAGTTGTTGTTTTCCGGTGTTGTAGGGCCGGTGATAGATGTTGCGTAGTATTGTGCGTAAGGTCTGGTAACTCGTATCCTAATTTTTACATCACTTGGAATGTTGGCGGGATCATTAAATGCGTAGTTTGGATTTACCAGACCGCTTCCTACCCACATAAGGTTTCTGTACACTTCACGTTTTTTGGTAAAGTCACCTAAAAGATTTGTTTTTGCCCACACGCCTTTATCATATGCGGGGCAATCTTTCGGACCGTCACCGGTGTGACCAAAAATATAGATCCAGTGTTTGCCACCCATAACCAGTTGCCCGAGCGGAGTGAAGATATTTCCGGTTGGGTTCCAAAGCATATCGCGACCGTTCTCGTTGGCAAGCCATGAGTCTTCGCCAAACATCATGTTCAGGCGTTCGCCGGTTTCAATATTAATTGCATAACCGGGGAACCAGCCCATACCAACTTCACCGTCAGTTTGTCCGGCTCTGAGGTCAAATTTCTTAACATGACCTTCAGACAACGCTGAGTTAACATCTTCGCATTCCTCAACTACAGGGCAACGTGTCCATTTCGACTGGTCTTTAGTAATAATCACGTCAATACTTGCCAATACATTCAAACGGTCAAGTGCTACCGGGAAAGCGATGGGATTGTCATAAGCAGGGCCGTTTTCATACTTGGAGCTTAAACGGTAGGGTGCCCAGGTGCCTCCTATTACATTCTCATAATCTTCATTAGGATCAATAAATACCGCGTCGGCAGGATTGCCCACCATCTTATAATAATCGCTGTTTTTATCGTCGGTTTTATCAAGCACGGTACCTGAGTGAATCCAGTTAAGAGCCGCATAACTATCATTATCAGGAATACCCCAAAGCCATTGTTTGGAACTATCGGCATAGGCAATGGTAGATTCCAGGAAGCCGTTGTTCTCACCTGTAAGATCGCCCGGGAATTTGGTCTGAGAAATGGTTACAGCTAATCCAATATCGAGCAGTAATTGCTCATTGGCTACTTTAATAGATGTTTCAGAATTGTAAGAAGCTCCGGTAGTTGTATTTGTAAGCACCCATTTACTGGAGTCAACATTGCCGCTGGGTGGCGGAAGGAATTTAATGGTATAGGCTGCCTTATCTATGTTTAGCGGGTCAATCACTTTTATGTTCAGCGGTCCAGCATTATAGTCATACTCTATAGTGCCGCCGGTATAAGGTGAACCTGACATAATCTGGTCAACAGATTCCTGAGTTAGGTCAACGATGAGACCTCCATTGCCTTGTCCTTCAATACGGCTGATTTTCGGCATTGCGCCATATTCTGCATTTATAATAGTACCACCTGCCTCGGGTGAAGAAATGTGAGGAATAGCCGTGAGTACTTTGATACCACCTGTGGCTGCTTTACGTCCGGCCTTATATGGCTGTTTCTGCCCGTCAAGGCTCATAATATCATTCGGATCGTACTTTTTGAATTCGTTGTATGCGTATGCAATAGCAATATAATAATACTGCTTGTGGTTAACAAGACGCTTGTCGCCTGTAGCAAACTGATCTTCGAATATTCTGAATGAATGTACGATACCTTTATTTGCACCATCTACTTCCACCTTGGGAACACTTGCACCCACTACGTCATTGTAATAGAAATTCACCAGTTTGGAAACATTATTTTTTACGTCACATTGTGCAACGAGGCGCGAAAGGTCGGCATCTTCAATATCTGCAATAGATACTGAGGCGTCTTTTACCTGATAAATCTTGTAGCCTTCAAAACGATATAATGAATCGCCTCTTTGAGAAGCAGGGATGGTGTCGGCAAAAACGATGTTGGGATCTATCTCTGCATAATCTTCAGGAGTAACAGTGAAGTTATTTGAGATTGTTTTCCTGTTGGTAAGATAAAGTATAATTTCACGATCCAGTTCCTGAACTGCCATATCGGGAGCGTCGGGGCCATCAAGAATTTTAAAACAGTTATCGAACAGGGTCTGGCATTTATCATCCACTTGCTGCAGCAATCTTACGGATGCCCACGGACCACCTGCCGAAGCACGTGCCCAGGGAATACCTACCGTAATATAATTCACGGCACCGGCTTCCAGTGTAAACGGACCGGCTGACTGCATAAACCTTCTGTCGAAAGGAGTATTACCGGCAGTACGCTCATTCCATGTAGGCTGGGCAATTCCGGTACAACCGGTTCCCAAGCCCCAGGGGTCAGAATCGTCGGGGAACATGAACAGACACTCAGGACCCGTACCGCCATTTTGAAAATGTGCGTTTCCGCCGTATCTCATTTTGGTCCCGTCTTTCCAGATACCTCTGAGCATATTGTAATATTCGGGAGCAATCTGAGGGTCGGTTACAGGCCAAAATGGTGCATCTTCACGGTTATGATATACAAAACGTACCATACCCAAACGCTCATTATCAACAATACCGTCACCAAAATTCACACCATTGATTCCTAAGCCGCAAATCAATTTATTATTATTGTCATAGCGGGGGTTATCAATACTGTCGGGATCCATGTAAGGACCCTGAAAAAAGTCAACGCCCACGGCGGGAGGCTGTGCGCCATAATCTCCTGGTTTTCCGGTACCGTCAACGTCTGTTCCATTATAGCAATAACCTAATCCGCGCTTAACATCGCAACCGACAAAGTCATCGGATGCATAGCCTAAATCGGTGTCAACCCATTGGCTGAAATAGGTTTGAGTAAGCCGATAAGTTGAACGGTTAATAATTTCATATGAATAGAAGGTCATGTTATTGATTTCGTCGTTTGTGGCAAAACCAAAAGCCTGTGCTCTGATTTCAAGGCCTATAGCAGCGCCTTTCGTCTCAGAATGGATATTGCCCTTGTCATTAAATACCCACCAAATGGTCTGGTCACCTTTTAATACCTGATCAACCAGTCGTCCATTGCCTTCAGGGGTCACTTCAGGTATGGTTCCGGCAGGTAATGTTTTCGGACAAAGGCTGTTATCAAAGTCATAATAAGGATAATCGCCGCCCTGATAATTGTAATAACCATTACCGTCAACATCCACGTAAGGAGCAAGAAAATGGCTCTGGAAAGTTCCCGGATCGCCGTTTCCCGGATAATTTTTAATGCTGTTGGGGACTTCATACCCTGAAAGGGTGCCACCCGTTTCGTTATACGCAGCAATAAATGATTCGACATCGGATCTGTTTATTACAAAATGCCTGTCGTATTTATCGCAGGTTTCGGCAGTAATCGAAGCCGTACCGTCATTGTTCAATGGGCCTGTGAAATAATCATTTCCATTGCTTCTGTATCGCTGTGCAGCAAGCTTGAGTTGCCCGTTTACGTCCAGACCGCCAACCCATAAGGCTGCTGAAAACATCGATGTTTTACTCGTGTTTTTTGGAATGAAATATTGGGCTGTACCCTGTAAATCCCACCACATATCACCACCGGTATTGATACGTGCCCTAACGTTGTTGATGGATATTTCGGTGAAAGAAGCAGCAGGCAGACAGCCTTCGGCTTTCACTTCCGCTTCATTTTTTTGCTGAGGACCCGATTTCTTTGTCGGAAAATTACGGGCAAAACCGGGATCGCATAAGCTGAATAGAATTGCAGCGAATAAGAACAGGCGAATATTTTTCATTTCAGTGACTTGATTAGTATATTTATAAATACGAAACTGAGTTATGTTAGAACGATATGGATACTCCTAAACGAAACCTGCGTGGCAAACTGTAATTGCTCGGATTATTTACCTTGATACTGTATTGGTCTTTAAATGCCTGTACGTCGGTTTGTGCATTAATATCATTCTGGAACCTTGCTGCTGCCAGATAGCCATCATCGTTGGCATTTCCGGTTGCTCTGTATACACTGATAATATTTTTGCTGTTCAGGATATTCAGCACTTCAAGGTACACATTCATATATAGCGCTCTAGTTTTCTTGGAATCCTTCTTGCCAAGCATAATTTCAATGTCACGGTCAATACGGCCGTCGAGTCTGAATGAGAATGGCAGGCGGGAACCATTGAGCATACCGTCTAACTGATAACCGGTGCTGCTGAACAAGCTGGGTATAACTTCACTTGAACGGCTGTAGGGAGTTCCCGAACCGCCACCGAGTGTAAAGTTGACACCGGTATTCTCAAGCAGAAGAATAGTTTTTACTTTATCCGTGCCCTTGATTCTTTTCGTGATTTTGGGACCGTTATACTCTTTGCCTGAGCTATAGCGGTAATCAAATACGAGCGTGAATGCATGACGACGGTCATAGTTAAGCGGGGTAATTGTTCTGAGGTTTGGCTGACCTGTGGTGATAAAGCTCAGGCTTGAATTAGCATCTGATCCGGTACCATCGGCAAACTGAAGGGTATAGGTTGCGCGCAACCAAACATTCGAAGTTCTGCGAAGGTCGTAAGACAAAGTGAGACCTTTTACAGTTCCGAAGTCAATGTTATTATAGGAAATATAGTTTACAGGATAAGCGCCTGAGAATCGGTAATTCTGAACCAGATTGCGCAGTTCACGATAATAACCGGAAATTTTTATGGATGATGCATTCCCTATTTTCTGTTGGAAGCCCAATTCATAGTCAATGGTCTTTTCAGATTTCAAATCAGGGTTGTTGATAACGTTGTTCCCGTTAGTTTTAATAAAGAAGTAATCGGTCGGGTTCATAACATTTCCGTCTGTAGGCCTTTTTGAAAGCACGTCATAGTGAGCAAAGAACAGTGCTTCATCGGAAATCGGGAAGGAGAACGAAATACGTGGCAATACATTGATTTGCGGTTCGTAATCCTTGAATGCCGATGAATTAACATCACTCTGATTCGGGTCTACCAGATAAGGGGCAATACCGTTGCCTCTTTCCAAAGTTGCAGGGTCAGAAATTTCAGCACCTTGGGCATTGTACCAGGTGCTTCCGTTACGGTAACCGGTTACCGTAGTGTGATTTTCAATGTTATCAACATAAACAACATAGTTTGAGCCCATATTGCTGGGATGCTTGTACTCCGTCACCTCGCCAACTGTTTTGGCTTCATACATTAAATAAGGGTCTTTCAATACTTTTTGATTGGCATCATAACGGTCAACACGTAAACCAATACTAAAAATAAGGTCATTGAAAGCGAATTTATCTTGAATATAACCGGCCATATAAATGGGTTCATTCGCGGCGATGGGACGGGTATATTTCCCGTTTTCATTTTTTGCTGTAAAGAAGTCATCAAAGCTCGGCTTGCTGCTCAACTTTTTGCCCGTGTAGTCATAGCCCTGATATCCTACATAATTTTTACCGTTATTCAATAACTCGTCGGCGCTGAACATATCAATTGAGAACATGCTGGGGTCATAACTGTTTACATCAATCCAGTCGGTACCGTCAACAGCAAGGTCAAGTTTTTTCCTCAGGTTATAATCAAAAAACGACTGCTCATCTGCAGAGTATATTCTATCATAATTAATGGTATCCTGATAGACGCCGTATGCATCATATACAGGGTGGGGATTTGATTTATCAAGCTGTTCAATATGTTTGTTGGTAAGCTGACGCATCAGCGTCCATAAACCAACAGGAGCGTATGAATAATAACTGTCTGTTCTCTGCTCATATAAAATCCCGAACTGTATCGCATGATTGCCAATATCGGCAGAACCATTTGCATTGAATCCGACCTGGGTAAAGGATGAGTGGGAATATCCATTGTATGGTGTTCCAACATCAGCCCACAGTCCATAAACTTCATTGGGGGTGTCGCCGTTCAGAAGTCCTCCACCAAGCTGAACTTCATCTGAATTTCTGTAATGGTTAGTAGGCTGATTGGCAAAAAGTTTATAGTAATTCTCGGTGTAATTGGAAAGAATAGGGTTTATTTCCGAACGCTCGAATTCATAAAGGGTGTCTCTGAAACTATTATGAAGATATCCGGTCATTCCGGTTACATCATCTGTTCCCCAACCATAGGAGCGTACTTTATGTGTTGTAAATTTACCTACATAACCGTATTTGAACAACTCATCTTTAAATTCGGCATCTTGTGTAACATAGGTGCTTTTTGAATAATCAGCCTGCAATGAGTAGTATACGTTTTTAATAAGCGATTTGCTTTCGGAAGCTACCGGAAACCGTTGGGTAAAGCGACCATATACGCGCCACGATGTATTGTTGCTTGCTGAGAATTTATTCCAGTTAAGCAGCGAGTTATAATAGCTGTAGTTATTACCCCAGTCTTTATTATAGGTACCACCAAAGGTAAGGTTGGTAGTTAATGAGGTACGAACGTCAATTTTACCGCTTACAGAAAGTGCGTTGCCGGCAGCATTCACTTTGGCATCAATCTTTTCCATATCGTTTTTCTTCAGAAACGAAGAACTCTGATAGGTTCCGCCTGAGCTAAGTCCGGTGGGGCGAAGCGGGGTTTTTTCAATTTCGGCAATAACATCATCTTTAGCTTTCCAGTTACCAATCTGGCTGGGACGCTGGTCTTTTTCGTAGGTATAGTCGGCCGCAATAAAATAGCCTAACAGTGCAGTACCCGAAGCAGATTCTTTGCCCTTGATAAGGGGTCCCTGCATATTAAAGCTGAGAAGGTTGTAACCAAATTTATCAAGAAATTGCGAGGTGGCTCCTTCGAAACCGAGTCCGAATTCGCGGCTTGCACCTTTGGTTGAGATAGAAAGAACACCACCGGTAGCATCGCCGTATTGTGCGGGTGTACCGCCGGTAATAACGGTAACTTGCTCGATGGCAGCTTTAGGTACACTTGATGATCCATAAACTTTAACACCGTCGATATAAGTAACAGTGCCGCTGGTTCTTGCACCCCTGATGCTGCCCATTTCGCCGTCAGACGAGAATACGCCACCAACGGTAGCTGCAACACTTTCGGCCGAACGTCCCGGCATTTTTGATATTTCCTCGGAGGTCATGGTGCCCCCGGTGGAAGTCTGATCCTTGTCAATCAGCGGAACTTTATAATCAACAACCTCAAAGGTTTCGATATTGATTGCCGTAGACTCCATGATGATATCCTGGAAGGTAATCTGGTTGGCAACAATAACGAGGTTTGTAATCATGATGGGTTTGTATCCGACAAACGTTGCCTTGATGTCATATTTGCCAGGGGGAATAGGCTTGATGGTGAAATTGCCATCAAAATCGGTTGTTGTACCACCCGACTGCTTGCCACCTTGCTCAATGATAATATTGGCAAAAGGAATGGGTTCCTTGGTGACTTTGTCTGTGATTTTTCCCTTCAGGGTACCTGACTGTGCAAACGCCATCAGGTTTGCTGTCAGTAAAACTGTCGTTAAAAAGAGTAGCCTTCGAAGCATATCAACACGTTTATTTTTAATTATTTATGGACTATTTACGCGTATATAATAGTGTATTAAAATGGGGGTAAAGGTATAAATAATTGCGAAAATCCAAATAAAAAAATTAGGGACTTCAGTTATTTTTTTTCTTGAAATTATTACTTGTTGCAATGACTTTGCTGCCTCAATCAGTTAACGGTCTGAAAAATCAAGTTATCGGCATGAGATTTCAAGAAAGTGGTCGTATTATAATCGGAATTCGGATGAAAATTTATAAAATATTTTTCCGAATTAAAGATTGCTGATAATATTTACCACCATTTCTCTTTTTCGTCTTGATACGGGCACTTTGGTACCGTCGCTCATTTGAATATAGCCTCCATCGGCTTTAAGAAAACCTTTTATATATTTGATGTTCACAAGGTGCGATTTATGCGGTCGGATAAAAAATTTATCGCCCAGCAGCATTTCATGTTCTTTCAGGGTTTTGGATATCAGCAATGATTTTCCGCTGGTAAAAAAGAAACGCGTATAATAATCATCTGACTCACATCGCAGGATGTCGTTTACTTCTACAACATGAATTTTTTCGGCAGTAGATAAAACGATTTTTTTTGGCTCAGACGAGTGCTTGAGGTTTTCCAGCAATACCTCAATATTATGGCTTATCTGTCCGCTGTTTTTTTTTTGATCTGCTTTTCCGATGGCGGCAACCAGATCGTCCGGAACAACGGGTTTGAGCAGGTAGTCGAGAGCGCTGTATTTAATGGCTTTTATCGCGTATTGGTCATAGGCTGTAGTAAAAATAACCTCAAATGTAATTTCACCAACATCTTCCAATAGTTTAAACCCTGAACCGTCGGGCATCTGAATATCAAGAAAAACGACATCAGGGGTGTGTTTGTGAATTTCGGCAATGCCGCTTTTATACCCATCGGCCTGAGCCACCACTTCAATGTTTTTACAATATCTGTTAAGAAGGCCGGCGAGTGTATCGCGTGAGGCCTTTTCATCATCAATTATTATAACTCTAAGCATGCTGTTTCTTTTAAAGGTTTGCCAAATATCCGAAAAAATTTACAACGAAAATTCTTTATTTTAGGGTTCGATGTATAACATCATAATCACGATACGCGTTCCGCATGCCTTGCCTTGCTCGTTTTTGAGGTCGGTAATCTGTATACTCACCTGATCTTTGTTCTGTTTATTCAGTATCTCCAGTCTTTTTTGGGTGATAAGCATACCGCGCGATTTGTGTCTCAGGTCTGATTCGGCACGTATCTCGGCTGCTTTTTCACGCCCTATGCCGTCGTCTTCTATAATGGCTCTGATAAACTCATTTACTACGCTTAGTTTAATGCTCACATTACCTTCCGATGCCTTGTGCAGCAAGCCGTGTATGATGGCATTTTCTACAAAGGGCTGAATAATCATTGGCGGTATTTCCATAAAGTCTGAGTCTATCTGAGGATCAAGCTCAATGGAATAATTAAATTTATTATCAAACCGCAGACGTTCTATATCCAGGTAATAGGTCAATGCTTTAATCTCGTCTGATACCGGAACCATTTGCTGCTGCGAGTTTGATAAAATCAGGCGCATGAGCTGCGAAAATTTCGCGAGGTAATTTATTGCCTTATCGGTATCATTGCTTATTACAAAACTTTGGATTGAATTCAGCGAATTGAAAATAAAGTGGGGATTCATTTGAAGCCTCAATGCTGTTTGTTCCAAACTGAACATTTGTTTTTCAATTTCGAGAATTTTTTTATCGCCTTCGTGTTTGATTCGGATACGCCGCAACCTCATATAAACGATGTACCACAAAATAAATATCGTAAACAGTGATGACAGAAGTCTGAAATACCACGTTCCCCACCATGGCGGAGAAATGATGATGGTTACTGATATCCCTTTTTTGTTCCACAAACCGTCGCTGTTCGTGCCCTTAACTCTAAAATGATAGGTGCCGGGCGGAACTCGGGTATAGCCTGCAAAGCGCTTGTATGCATCACCGTAATTCCAGTACTGGTCAAAATTTTCAAGAGTATATGAATATCTGATTTTCGTAGGATTTGAGTAATCAAGCGCTGAAAACTCGAAGGAAAAGAAATTGTCATCGTACGAAAGAAAAATGGTGTCGCCGTCTGAAATTTCGCGCGACTGAACCTGGTCAAATATTTTAAATGATGAAATGACGATTGGCGGGATGTAGTCATTCTTTCTGATGGCAGATGGAATGAAACTATTGAACCCGTTCATGCCGCCAAAAAATATTTCATCGCTCACAGTATCGTGGTATGCCGCGCCCAGATTGAATTCATAGCTCTGCACTCCGTCTTTCACATCATAGTTTACGAAGGTTTCTGTTTCGGGATTAAAACGGGAAATGCCGTAATTTGTGCTCATCCACAGATAACCCTGCTTGTCTTTGAAAATATTATAAACTATATTATTGGCGAGTCCGTTTTCTTCAAGATAATAGCGGAACATACCGGTTTTAGTGTCGAAGCGGTTTAGTCCACCGCCCATTGTTGCTATCCAGAAAATGCCTGAGCGGTCTTCGTAAATACTAAAAACAGTGCTTGTGCTTAATGAATATTTATTACCGGGTATATGTTTATAGTGGCTGAATTTTTTGGTTTTGAAGTTGTAATAATTCAGCCCGTTATTAGTGCATATCCACAGGAGTCCCTTGCTGTCGAAAGTCATTGAGGTAACATAATTGTTACTTAGAGATGCCGGGTCTTTACTATTATGAATAAAATGTTCAATACGGAAGCTCTTCAAGTCGATGCGGTTGATGCCCTGATCGGTACCTACCCAAAGAAAACCTTCTTTATCTTCAATAATTGACCATATCTGGTCGGAAGTGAGTGTATGCGGATTGTTCGGGTCGTGGCGGAAATGCATGAACTGTCGCGTCTTTTCATCATAGCGGCTCAATCCTCCGTCAAAAGTGCCAATCCAGTAATAGCCTTTTGTATCACGGTAGATAGCGCGAATCAATTTACTGGTCAATCCACCTGATTTGCCCGGCTGTTGAGTAATAAATGTGAATTTGTTTTTTGTCCGGTTATAAATATTGATGCCATTGTCTGTACCGAGCCAGATGGTGCCGTCGGGGCTTTCAAGTATTGACCAAACAATATTGTTATTGATGCTTTCGGCGTCATCAGAAAAGTGCTGGTAGTGGTTAAACCGGTTCGAATACCGGTCTATTTTATTGACTCCTTTCCATGCCGTGGCAATCCATATAATTCCGGATTTGTCTTCATAAAGGGTGTTGATGTAATCATTGCTTATAGTTCGCAAATCATACGTATTATTGATGTATTGTACAAATCGGTTGAATTTCCGGTCATACATATTTAGCCCGCCGCCAAAGGTGCCAACCCACAACGTTCCGGCTGCGTCTTCCAGAATAGAGGTAATATGATTGTTGCTTATGCTGCCCGGTTTTGAAATGTCATTGCGGAAATGCGAAAGTTTCCGTGTGTTAAAATCATAATGATCAAGGCCGCCGTCAGTACATACCCATAGCACACCCTGACGGTCGATGAGTATATCCTTTACTATATCATTGCTGATGGTATTATCATTTTCAGGATTGTGGTAATAATGTGAGAAAATGAGGTTTTTCGTATTGAAAAGATTGAGTCCTTTATTGGTTCCGAACCAGATGCTGCCCTGCTTATCTTCAAACAGACAAAGGATGGTATTATCGCTGGGACTATTGGCATTATCGGGATTCAGAAAATAATGATAAAAAACGCCGGTTTCGCGGTCCAGACGGTTCAATCCATTATTGGTTCCTACCCAAACATCTCCATTTTTTGATTCAAGTAAGCAAAGAATCGTGTCGCAGCTGATGCTTCCGGGGCTTGCTTGATTGTGCATCAGCCGGCGGAATTTCCGGGTTTTCATATCAAGCAGGTTGATTCCGCCATTGGTGCCTATCCATATGGTGCCCTCCTTATCCTGCATCAGAGTGTTTACCGTTTGGTCGCTCATGTCTGACGGACCTTTGAGGTATCCGGGTTTGAAAATATCGAATTTATAACCGTCGTACTTATTAAGTCCGTCCCAGGTGCCGAACCACATATAACCCTGTGCATCCTGCATAATGCAATTCACAGTGTTCTGTGATAATCCTTTTTCAACTTTAAAATTTTCGGATGAGATGCGGTCGAACAGAATTTTTTTTACTTCTTGAGCATCAACTCTGATTGCAAAAGTCAACGCAATCAATACCACAATAAGCATCCCGGCAGCGCGCGTGTTTATCTGCTGCCTGCGGTGGTTCCAAATACCCGGATGAATCATTGTGTATTAATAAATCGTATCCCTGCGGATGTTATTTTTCGTTTCTGTTGGACTTGACCTTTTTTTGCTTGGGTGTGAACCATCGCACCAGAAAAAACTCTTTCTTTCCGGTACTCTGCCGGTATGATTTCCGCGCAGTCTGCCTCATCATTTTCTGAGTCGATTTTTGCTGCATATCATAATGCCGCTGTATCGCTTCCTCATATGCTCTTTCAGCTTCACGTTCACGCTCTGCTTTTTCCTTCACTAAATCTTTCCTGCGTTTTTCTTCCTGTCTTTTTGACTGGGCAAACTTGCTGCAACTTTCAAATGATAACGGAAGCAGAATGATTAGTGCGAACAGTAATATTTTTTGTATCAGCTTCATCAAAAACCGTATTTTTGAATTGATTTTTCAAAAGAGTGCACTAAAGTACATTATTTTTTTTGTTGTCCCGTTTTTACTCTAACGGGAAAATATATTTTTAAATTGCCCGTTTGCCAAATACGCACTATTATTTACTTTATGAAAAAGTCGTTGTTTCTTTTTTTAGTATTGTTTTTTGTTGGCGCATCGTCCTGTAAAAAAGACCAGTACAAGGATATTCCGAATGTTTATGTGAATCTTTATCTGAATATTAATTCCACCTTGTACATGGAACTGAATAATGTTGGCGGATGGGTAAATATTACCGGTGGTTATCAGGGCATTCTTGTGTACCGCGAATCGACCGACCTGTTTATGGCTTACGAACGCACCTGCCCCTATGATCCTGATGTTTCGGGCGCCATGATTGTTGTGGATACTTCAGGGCTTACCATGTCAGATGGGATTTGCGGTTCGCGCTATCTGATACTCGACGGCTCGGTTGTGAACGGTCCTGCTACACTTCCATTAAAACAATACCGAACAGAATTTGACGGAAACACTTTGCACATTTATAACTAAACCTATGCAAAAAAAAATTACACTTCTGCTAATTGCAATCCTTTTCGCCGGAGCAATCCATGCCCAGAATTATTTTTATGGCGAGAATTTTATTGCTGCCGATGAAGCAAAATCGCACAGTAAAATTCAAAATTTCCATGAAAGCAAAATGGGCGACAACTATGACTTGAAGCACCTTCGGTTTAATCTCTATATTGATCCGGATACCTTGTATATAAAGGGATGCGTTACTTCAAGCTTTGTTACCACGGTAAATAATGTTTCTCAAATCCACTTTGAATTATCGTACCTCCTCACGGTGGACTCAGTGCTGTTTCACGGTAATCATGCAGCATTTACTCATAGTGGCGATGACCTCAGCATCAATCTCGGAACTTCGTATAATCAATATCATTTCGATTCCGTAAGCGTTTTTTATCGCGGTGTTCCTTCGGCGGGATTAGGTTTTGGCTCATTTATTAAAGACTATCATAATGGAACTCCAATCATCTGGACGTTATCAGAACCCTACGGTACCAAAGACTGGTGGCCGTGCAAAAACTCACTGAGCGATAAAATTGATTCAATGGATATGATTGTTACCACTCCGGCACAATATCGTGCCGGGAGTAATGGTTTGCTTGTTGAAGAATATATTTCAGGGACCGATAAAGTATATCATTGGAAACATCGTTATCCAATTGCCGCTTACCTGATTGGAGTTGCCGTCACTAACTACGCATATTATTATAATTATGCCGTTGATAACGGTGATTCCATAAAAATACTCAATTATGTTTATCCTGAAGAACTTGCAACCTGGCAAACGTATACTCCGGGTGTGGTAACCGCAATGAACATTTATGACAGCCTGTTCGGCACCTATCCGTTTATTGCGGAGAAATACGGGCATGCACAATTTAATTGGGGCGGCGGAATGGAACACCAAACCATGACTTTCCTGATAAATTCAAGTTTTGACCTTATGGCTCACGAGTTGGCCCACCAGTGGTATGGCGATAAAGTTACCTGCAGCAGCTGGCATGATATCTGGGTGAACGAAAGTTTTGCTACGTATTGCACAGGTCTTTGTTTTGAGAATATGCAAAGCGGGTACTGGTGGCCAATTTGGAAAAAAAATCAGCTGAACTCAATCATCAGCGATACGGGCGGTTCTGTTTATTGCTACGATACAACTTCGGTGGCCCGTGTTTTCGACGGTCGCCTCAGTTATTCTAAAGGTGCGATGGTGCTTCATATGCTGCGTTGGAAAATTGGCGATGTGGCATTTTTTCAAGCCATGCGCGGCCTGCTCAATGATCCGCAACACGCTTTTGGATTTGCATCTACCGAAGATGTTCGCCAGCATTTTGAAGCGGCAAGCGGTCAGTCGCTGAGCGGATATTTTGATGACTGGATATATAAAGAAGGCTACCCGATTTACACGATTAACTGCATGGCTTTGCAGGACAGCAGCATTACGCTGACCATAAATCAGGCACAATCGCATTCATCGGTAAGTTATTTTGATCTTCCGGTGCCGATTGAATTTAAAAATTCGCAAAAAGACACCATTATTGTTTTTAATAATTCATTCTCAGGTCAGATGTGGGGCTTTAATCTTGGTTTTGTTCCCGATTCGGTGAAATTTGACCCTGAACAATGGTTGATTGCAAAACTGGACACATTGCTGGTGACAAAAGTTGAACATAACGAGATTCCGGATCTTAAAATATTTCCCAATCCTGTGCATGACCGCCTTGAACTTGTATTTCCCGAGCCGGGCGCCAAAACAATAGAATTGTATGATGCAACAGGTCATCTCGTCTATTCAACATCATCCGACACGTATATCAAAAAGCATACTATCAATATGTTGAGCTACGCTTCAGGAAATTATTATGTGAAAACATCAATTAATAACAATAAGGTTACATATAAAATCGTTAAGGATTAACTATAATTAACGCATAATACATGATTCTTTGCGCCCTACGTTCTCAGTATCAATATATTTATAAAAATACTGGACTTTTGGCTAAAAAAGTCGTATATTTGCACCCCCAAAACGGGGCAATCATTGCAAACGGTTTAGTATGAAACTATCTGAATTTAAGTTTCATTTACCTACTGAGTTAGTGGCTGACAAGCCTCCGAAGCAGAGAGATGAATCAAGACTGATGGTACTGAATAGGAAAACTCAGACCATTGAACATAAAGTATTTAAGGATATTCTTACTTATTTTGGAGAAGGCGACGTCCTCATCCTAAATAACACAAAAGTGTTTCCTGCACGTCTTTATGGAAGAAAAGAAAAAACAGGTGCTAAAATCGAAGTATTTCTGCTTCGTGAATTGAATCACGAAACCCGCCTGTGGGATGTGCTGGTTGATCCTGCGCGCAAAATCAGAATAGGAAATAAGCTCTATTTTGGCGAAGACGATTCTCTGGTAGCAGAAGTTATTGATAACACCACATCACGCGGTCGTACACTGCGCTTCCTGTTTGACGGACCTTATGAGGAATTCAAAAAAACCATTGAAGGTTTAGGCGATACGCCCCTGCCGAAATTAATAAAAAGAAGCACTGAGCCCGAAGATCGCGAACGCTATCAAACGGTGTATGCCAAGCACGAAGGCGCTGTTGCAGCTCCTACTGCCGGCCTGCATTTCAGCCGCGAATTGCTGAAAAGACTTGAACTGAAAGGTGTGAATTTTTCGGAAATTACGCTACACGCCGGTCTTGGAAATTTCAGGAGCATCGATGTTGAAGATCTTACCAAGCATAAATGCGATTCGGAGCAGGTTATTATCGACGAAAAAGCCTGCCTGTCCGTAAATAAAGCCAAAGATAACAAGAAAAATGTCTGCGCTGTCGGGACTACATCCATGAAAGCGATTGAGTCATCCGTAACTATTTCAGGTCACCTGAAACCATTTAACGGATGGACAAATAAATTCATTTTTCCGCAGTATGATTTCAGCGTGGCAAACCGTATGATCACCAACTTTCATCTGCCGCAGTCATCGATGATGATTATGGTGGCTGCATTCGGTGGCTACGATTTCCTGATGAAGGCATACAAAGAAGCGATCAGCGAAAAATACCGCTTCTTTACTTACGGCGACGCGATGATTATTATTTAATCAAATCTACAGGGTTTGAAGAAATATGTGATGCTTGTGGGCGGCGGCTCCGGAACCCGGATGGGCAGCTCAATTCCTAAGCAATTCATGGACCTTAACGGGCTTCCTGTAATCCTGCGCACTGCAAAAGTTTTCCTTGACTGGTGTCCTGAAATCCATTTGATATTCGTGGTGCCGGCGGCATATGTTAAGACGATGGAATCATTGTGCTCAGAATATGGATTATTACGGGATTTTATAATTACGGAAGGCGGGCCAACACGATTTCATTCAGTGAAAAATGGTCTCAGCATGATTGATGATGATGAGGCTGTTATTGGAATTCATGATAGTGTAAGACCCTTGATTGATTTTTCACTTCTGGAGCGCGTTTATAAAGGCGCCGCCGAACAGGGCAACGCGATTCCTGTTATTCCGGTTACCGAATCTGTCCGGATGAGAGACGGCGCTATCAGCAGCCCGGTTGACCGCTCGGCATTGGTGATAGTTCAAACACCTCAGTGTTTTAAGGTTTCCCGCATAAAAAGTGCATACCAGACATTTTATGATGAAGGATTTACTGACGATGCCACTGTTGCCGAAAACGCCGGCATAGAAATTCATTTGGTGGAGGGCTCGCCCGAAAATATTAAAATTACCACTCCTTCCGATTTGAAATTTGCACAAGCTATTTTGGAGCAATTATAATTTTCGCCCCTTCCAGGAGTACCTTCCGAAAATGCCGCCCAATGCTACAACCACTATATATACGGGGTAAAGAAGCTGCATGGGCAGGTAGAACAAAAGTAATTTCTTTTGACCAAAATATGTTGTAATGCTTGCCATCAGCGGAATGTCAACAATTAATTTTAGTATGAATAACGCTGACGCAGCATAAAACAAGGGAGCGAAAAACATTCCGGCCGCAGCAAAGAGTAAAATTTCCAGCGAATACGCAAATACTGCAACACTTGTCAGCAGGCTGATAATATCATGATAGCCCTTTGATTTAGATGCCCAACGGACACGCTGATTGTAAAACGCTCTAAGGCTTGGTTGAGGCGCTGTTACTACAATGGCTTCTTTATTATTTGTAAATTGCACAGAAGAATTGCCGTATGCTTTTTTAATGTTGTGCAGCAAAAAAACGTCATCGCCCGATGCATAGCCATCTGAATCGGAATATGCGCCGGTTTTATAAAATGCCTCTTTTCTGAACGCCATGGATGCTCCGTTGCACATAAACGGAAAACCTGCGCCCGAGGCGCCTGCACCCGATGCAACAAGACTCATGAACTCCAGTGACTGAAGTTTGGAAAACCATTTTTTATCTGTTGAAAAACAAACCATCCCGCAAATCATCATTACTGTTCTTTCGCTAAAACCGTTTGCCATTGCTCTTATCCAGCCGGAAGCAGGAATACAATCAGCATCCGTAACTGCAATAATATCAAATTGAGTAAGCTGAATTCCTAAGCTGAGTGCTGCTTTTTTTGACGTTGCTGAACGGTATTTTTCCGGCAAGGAAAATAGTTGGGTCCTGATTTCCTTATGTGCTTTAATAAACTCATGAACAATTTGCACCGTATGATCTGTGGATGCATCATCAATAATAATAATTTCGAACTTATCGGTGGGATAACCTTGTGAAGCTAGTGCTGTAAGGCATGCAGAGATATTATTTTCTTCATCTCTTGCGGCAATAACAATTGAAATATTGCTTGATTGTGTCTGAGATGCTGTTCTGTTTTTATTTTTTCTGAACCATCCGAACGTAAAAAGGGAGATAATGAAAACATAGACCGTCCCTATCGTGCCAACAAAAAATACAAGGAAAATTATTGCTGGATTCATGATTCGTTTTTTCTAAAAAAGCGTAAGCGAAATACAAAGATACTGCCAACAAGCGCAGGAATAACAAGGTTTATAAGCCAGATAAAAGCGGCGGCCGAGCCTGCTCCTGCTGTAAGAGCATCAGACATCGATGAACCAGACCAGGCGGCAGTGGTTGCTATTGCCAGGCTGCCCCTGACGCCCAATTCACTCAGTGCAACCGTGGGAATGGCGGCCATAATAAAATAAATAACGGCGGTAACAATGAAGGAATCGACAAGTGGAATCGGCACCGAAAACAATCTGAACAGCATAAAAAATTGCAACGAAAACACCAGATAACGTGCTCCGCTGAGCAATATTACTACTCCAAGTTCCTTCCCTGAGTATGACGCAAAAACTTTTATATGCTGTTGCATACGGATGAAGCGCTTTTTGAAAAGCCTGCCAAGCAGCGGTGTGAGAATATGAATATTGAAAAAGAAAAAGATTGCCAGTGCATTGAGCAAAACAGTAAGAAAAATGAGTGAAGTAAACCACGGGCGACTCATATTCAGTATAAATCCCGGATGCGCTTCCATAAAAAATAATGTGGCGAATGAGCCTGCAACAAGGGTAACAAGCAGTTGTCCGAGACTTCCGGTGATGGTTGCAAAAGTGCCTTCCCACAGGCTTGCTTTTTTTAAAATAAACGAGCGCCCGAATAATTCACCAATTCTGTTGGGCGTAAAAGTGCTTACGGTAATTCCTGCCCACACAGCTTTGAATGCACTGAAAAAAGTAACGCTTTCAATCTTCCGGATTAGGTATTTCCACTTACAGGCTTCCAATGCCCAGTTGACAAGCATCAATATTACAACCGCGCATAAGCCTGCAATGAAGCTGCCACTGCCAATCGATGCGCGAAAAATGCGGTATCCTTCGCTTAAGGTGTTTCTATTTCCAATCTGCACATAAAGATATCCGTAAGACGCGATAACAATAGCGAATTTGATAAGCAGATTCAGAGTTTTCTTTACCTTTGTTACAGACATAATCAAAAAACAAAATTGGCAACAGACCGCATCATACTTGGCATCGACCCCGGAACAAACATTCTTGGTTACAGCGTGATTCATAACAAAGGAGCACAGCTGGAACTGATATTGATGGATGTATTACGGCTCGAAAAGATTACAGATCCGGCATTAAAACTAAAAAGAATTTTCGAGACTTCGCTCAGACTTATTGAAACCTACCGTCCCGATGAGCTTTCCATTGAAGCGCCTTTTTTCGGAAAAAATGTGCAGTCTATGCTGAAACTGGGGCGTGCACAGGGAGTTGCAATTGCTGCAGCCTTGTATAAATCAATTCCGGTATTTGAATATTCGCCGCGTAAAGTGAAGATGGCCATTACCGGAAAAGGCAGCGCCTCTAAAGAACAAGTGGCTGCTATGCTTCAACGATTGATGAAATTTGAAGAAATGCCGAAATATTTTGACGCTACGGATGCATTGGCAGTTGCCGTTTGTCACTATTTTCAGCGGAATTTGCCCCAGACAGGTACAGGAGCCACCAGCTGGAAAGCATTTCTGACCAGTAATCCGAAACGTGTTGTAAATAAATAATGGCCTTTTGCTATGGTAGAACCATCGCCGGTTAGTGCTGAAATTTTTGATGATCCGTTGCGCTATTTCAGTGCGATGCTTGGTGACATCGAAAAAGCAAAAAAGTACATTTATTTGGAGATTTACAAATTCTCCGATGAATCTGTGGGCACGAAATTCCGCGACCTGCTTACGAAAAAAGCGAAGCAGGGTGTTGAAGTCCGCTTGCTGATTGACTCCTGGGGTGCCTTGTTTTCTTCTTCGTTTTTTGCAGAGTTCACTAAGAATGGCGGGCAGTTGCTGTTTTTCAAAAAATTGAAGTGGACTTTCGATGCCTTTACCAAGCATCATCGGCGGAATCACCGTAAAATTCTCGTAATCGACGACCATATTTCATACATCGGCTCTGCTAACATTACCGATTATTCAATGAACTGGAGGGAGTTGGCAATCCGCCTCGAAGGAAATATAGCACGGATTTTCCGTCGGGCTTTTTTAGGCAGTTGGTTTATACACGACAAAGTTGTGTTCAATATCAAGAAACATACTAGAACGTTGGCATACGGCGATTTTAAATTAATACGCGACATTCCTTCAATCCGTAAACAGCGCATTAAAAAGAAATTTGAAGAACTTATTAAAAATGCCAAAAGAGAAATTATTATTGAAACGCCGTATTTTCTTCCGGGATTTTTACTGAGAAAACACCTTATGGATGCCGGGAAACGCGGTGTAGATGTTAAAATTCTTACTCCTGATAAGTCTGATGTGGCTATGGTTGATGTGCTTCGGAGTAAATACCTTGGCATGTTGTATCACAACAGTGTGAAGGTGATTTTTTACAAACCATACAACCTCCATGCAAAAATGCTGCTCGTTGACGGAGAAGTATTTTGCGTTGGTTCGGCAAATTTTGACTACCGGAGTTTTCGTTATATGCACGAGATAATGCTGATTGGACGCGATTCGCAGATTATTGCGGCCCTGCAGCAGCATGCCAAAGAAACGATTGCGGAATGTGTGGAATTTAATTACGAGAAGTGGCTTCGTCGTCCCGTAATTCATAAACTGTTTGAACAAATTCTGGTGCCGTTCAGGCACTTGCTTTAGGCCTTCGGTTAACAAGATATACGCCCGCAAAAATCATCACCGCAGCTATTATTTTTGCTGCGGTTAAATGTTGCTGGTACATGGTGATTCCGATGATGACCACAAGAATAGGCTGAAAGTAAGAGTAAAATCCTACAACGGTAGCGTCAAGAGACTTAAGGGCAATGCTTGTTAAAAGATATGCCAGAAATGTTGTTCCTGCCACGACATACAGCAACGAAAGCCACGCTGCCTGCGGTAAAGACTGCCATTGTATCTGCAGTACATCATGAAGAGTAAACGGGATTACCATCGCAAACCCAAATGTAAATACCCATGCCATGACCGTGGCTGTCGGATATTTTTTCAGCAATGGCTTCATAAGAACCATATACAGCGCATAAACCAGCGTGTTAATGACGATGAAAATATTTCCGGTAACGTGGTCGGAATCAAAGGCGGTATTGCTTCCGTAAAGCACAATAATTAGGGCACCGGCTGCACCTGTGAATACACCGAGAATTTTAAGCAGTCCAACTTTTTCGTGAATAATAATTGCTGCAAATACCATAACTGCCAGTGGATTCAGTACGCCAATAATTGAAACATCAACCGGTGAGCTGAGTGCAAGCCCATGAAAAAAGAACATTTGATTGAGCGTAACACCCAGCAATCCGCAAAGTATCATTTTATAAATATCGCGGCGTTCAATTTTTTGTTTGACTGAAAATGCATAAAACAGCCAAAAGAGTGCAACACTTCCGGTGAGTCTCAGAAAAACAATTTGGGAAGGCGAAAAATAATCGGGCATCATGCCTTTCGCTATCCAGTAATTGGCCCCGAAAAGCATGGTGGCGGCCGCCAAAGCGAAATGCGCATTCAGGTGTTGAAGTTTCCTCACGCGGCAAAGGTAAGCGAACAAAAAACGGTGCGCACCTGATGGAACGCACCGTTGTAAACAATAACATGTTAATTAAGCACCGCCGGATTATGCAACTGTGATTTCTTTTTTCGGTTGTGCTTTTGCTTCTTCTTTTTTAGGAAGCATAACATGCAACACTCCATTGGTGTAAGCTGCACTAATGGCATCCGTGTCGATACTGCGTGGTAATGTGAACGACCTGCTGAACGATCCGTAAACAAATTCCTTACGGGTGAAATTTTTCTCGGGTTGCTCTTTTGTTTCTTCTTTTTCAGATGAGACCGTCAGTACATTGTTCTCAACAGAAAGTTTGAAGTTGTCTTTGTCGATTCCGGGAACGGCGAGTTCGAGTTCAAATCCGTTTTCGGTTTCTGCAATGTTGGCTGCCGGGCTAAATCCACAGCGTGCAGGCAGAAAGTTGTAATTGTCGTCAAAGAAATTTTGCATCAGTCCTGAAAACACGGGTTCGTTGTTCCATTTAATAAGTTTCATAATTTGTTCCTCCTATTTTTTGTTTGTTAGTTTAAATTTGAGTGTACGGTCCGTTGTTTTCAAACGGAGTGCCATTTATGCATTAATTATTTTTATTATTTTTTGTAATATTTTACAAGAAGCTAAAAATCAGCGGTGTAAATGTGTTATTGCTCATTTTTTAGAATGCATAAACACATGACGAAATGGCTGGTTGTTAAATTTATAAATGACAAAATGGCGCATGTGGATATCTGCTGATGCAAAATAATGGCGTAAAAATAAGGGAGCAACAGTATGAAAATACTGTGCTCCCGGTTTCCGTCGTTGTTGCTATTGTGACAGAAAGTGTGTTTGATTTTTGACTTTGTACTAACTATTTTTTACAAAGTTTTTTCAAACAAATATCAGGCGTTGGTGTAATTTATCGGGTGCGGAAATCCACCTCAAATGTGAGTCGCTGAGTTTTTCAGGATTGATGCCAAAATCCCGTATAGCCGGCTTACCGCTTATTTTGTTGATGGTTCCCAAGGTGAGGCTCGTTGCTTTGAGTATTCTTAATGCATTTTTCAATTCTTTCATGGTATCAAAGGCAACGGGCACTTCAGCATTTTCCGGCTGAGCGGTGTTGCGTATAGTAACCTCATGTTTTTTGGAATGCGGGTACGTAAATATCCCGATTTGCTGCAGCACTACTTCACGCAGCCGGCGCATGATGTGTTCGGGCGAAAGCTCATTTGTGTCAAGCACCGGTATGTTTTTGAGGGTCTCGTCATTATGCATTATGCGGCTGAATTCCTGCCATTGCGATTGACCGGTATATTCTGTATCGACCACTACGCAGAAGCAGGGTACATTAAAAATATCGTTTGATCCGGGCTCGCTGTGGAAAATCTTTTTTCCGAAGATTGCACAGAATTCAATCATTTGGTTCTTTAGTTCCTCGTTGTAGGATGCGAAAAGAACAGTGTTACTCCAGGTATACATTTCAGGGCACATAGTTTTAAGTATTGATCAGAGTACAAAATAAAAACATCACTCCGTAATTTATTTACGGAGTAAATGATTATTTTTGAAAAAGAATAAAATTGAAGTATCCGCATGGTTGAGCTGAAGTAGTATTATTTATAATTTTTAATTATTCATTTTTAATTATTCATTCCTGGTATGCCCATTACAAAAAAGCAGTACCGCCGTTTTCTGGTTATCGATGCCTGCCTTCGAAGCGAAGCTTCACCATTTCCAACGCGAGAAGAAATCATTGATAAGATTGAACAGGCACTCGATGAAAAAATTTCCTTATCAACATTTGAAAAAGATTTGTATGCCATGCGCGAATTGCCTGAGCCCGGATTCTATGCGCCTATTGGCTTTGACCGTTATCATCATGGCTATTTTTATTCGGATAAAAACTATTCTATTGCCAACTTCAAATTAAAAGATGAAGATATTGATGCCATAGAAATTGCTACAGCCATGCTTTGCCGGTTCAGCAATGTGCCTGTGTTGAATAAATTTCCGGGCGCCATAGAAAAAATAATGAGTGTTGTGAATGCACGAAAAATTTTAAACGAAGAAGATTTCAACCGTTACCTGCAACTTGAGGAAATTCCTCCAACGCGCGGCAATGAATATATTGAGACCTTGCTTAAAGCCATTCGCGGTAACAATGTATTGAGGGTTCATTATCAGGCATACCGGGGCGAACAATCGGGTATTGATTATCTTGTGCATCCATACCTTTTAAAGGAGCACGATAATCGCTGGTATCTTGTGGGAATGGCCGAACATGCCAGGCAGATTCGCACGTTCGGACTGGACCGGATTCGCGGAACGGAAGTGCTGCATGATAAAAAGTACCAAAAAATATCGTTCGATCCCGGCGAATTTTTTTCTCATACTATCGGTATCAGCGTGCCGGGCAATGAAAAGCCGTGTACGGTGGTTTTGAAGTTTTCACGGAGTCAGGGGCAGTATCTGCTTTCGCAGCCGCTGCATGCTACGCAAAAATTAATACATGAAAATCATCATAGTTTAACCTTTACGTTTCGACTTGTAATCAATTACGAACTGTGTTCAAAAATTCTGGGCTGGCACCGCGATGTTGAAGTAATCCGTCCGGAAAAACTTAAATCTGAAGTTATCTCACTTCTGGAAGCAGCCTTAAAAAAATACGCATGAATTTTCTTACCATTAATCTACAACTATTGTATTCGTTTATCAGTTTAATGTTTTATTAACGCTTAGGTAATGTGGTAAAGACAAATGTCTAATGTTCCAAAAAGTGATATTTAAATACATCTATAAAGTCACGATATCAGCTCACTGGCTGATATTTTTTTGTAAATTAATTTGTGTATACGGGCATAATATTGTATCTTTAGTCCATATAATTAAAGAAATTGTATATAGTTAAAAGTTACTTTTAGGCGCATTTTACTTATTAATTTACAAATCTCTCCTGCTTATGAGGATCAGATTCTTACTCTATTGTATCACCATTCTTCTTTCATTTCAAGCGTTTCCGCAAACGGCCACGGTTACGATTTACTATACCGGAGCCCAGTCACGGGGCTGTTGCAGTGTTTGCGGCACTGACTATATGTGCATCGGTAGCAGTGGTTGTGGCTGTTGCCAGGCATCACAGCAAACTAAAACGTTTACCAATCCTGTTCCTGCAGGCAACATTGTTACTGCCATATCTGTAACATATTATGCTGCTGATTGCTCCGCTTCAAGTGTTCCAACCTCTATAAATGGCACATTGGTGTGTTCGGCTGTAAATTACGGGGCTCACAGTTGCTATTGCGGCAGTTGCAATGCCGCCAGCTGTACTGCTTCATTTCCCTGCGGTTTTCCCGGATATAATTATAGTGGTATCAATACTCTTTATGCTAATCCGCAACCTTATGGTACCGAAATTTGCACACAACGAGTGGTGCTTGTTTTTACGTATCAGCCGAGTTCATATGGCGGGCCACCGCAGCCGGGTTCTATCTCAGGTCCAACTACCATTTGTCCGGGACAAAGCTATACTTATTCCATTTCTTCTGTAACAGGTGCCACTTCATACAACTGGACTGTTCCTTCGGGTTCCACGATAACTTCGGGTCAGGGCACTACTTCAATCACCATTACAGCCGGCTCAAATGGGGGGAATGTATGTGTTACCGCTTCGAATAGCTGCGGAACCAGTTCCCCTACCTGTCTTGCCGTAAGTATTGCCCCGCCACCTGCACAGCCGGGAGCAATCAGCGGACCGACCTCATTGTGCGCAGGTCAGTCATATACGTATTCAATATCGCCGGTATCAGGTGCCACATCGTACAATTGGACTGTGCCTGCCGGATCAACCATTACATCGGGGCAAGGTACCACCTCCATCACAATTACAGCAGGCGCAACCAGCGGAAATATATGCGTTACCGCAGCTAATGGTTGTGGTACAAGTGCTTCAACATGCACTGCAATTTCTATTGCTGCACCTCCTGCCGCACCCGGCTCTATTACCGGCACAACGGCTGTCTGCCCCGGGCAAACATTTACTTATTCTATCTCGGCTGTACCCGGAGCGACTTCATACACATGGACAGTTCCATCGGGTTCAACAATTAATTCAGGGCAGGGAACCACCAGCATTTCTGTGACATTTGGCTCGAATACCGGAACCATTTGCGTTGGGGCCTCGAATACCTGCGGCAGCAGTTCTTCCACATGTATTACAATAAACATTGCACCGCCTCCGGCTGCTCCCGGTCCCATCTCGGGTACGACGGCAGTGTGTCCCGGGCAAACATTTACGTATTCCATAAGTGCCGTTACCGGTGCAACATCTTATACGTGGACGGTTCCGGGAGGAGCCACTATTAATTCAGGACAAGGAACAACAAGTCTTACTGTGACGTTTGGTTCTACAGGTGGGAATATTTGTGTTACAGCTTCAAATACTTGCGGAACAAGTTCGGCAACCTGCATTACAATTGTTATTTCACCTGCCCCTGCCGCACCGGGCGCAATTACCGGTCCGCTTACGGTGTGTGCGGGATCCACACAAACGTACAGTATAGCATCGGTTACCGGTGCAACATCATATACATGGACGATTCCCAACGGTTCTTTCATAAACTCCGGTCAGGGAAGTACGTCTATCAGTGTCATTTTCGGTACAGGCTCGGGGCAGGTTTGTGTGAATGCTTCAAATGTCTGTGGCGCCAGTACCTATACTTGTATCAATGTCACCGTTAACCCGAATCCGGTCATTACTATTTCTCCTTCCTCTGCTTCAATATGTGCAGGGGGCAGTGTTCAGCTTGTGGCGTCTGGAGCGGGCAGCTATTCCTGGTCGCCTGCGGGAGGATTAAGCGGTACCAATATTAGTAATCCGGTTGCCAATCCTTCAACAACCACAACGTATGTTGTAACCGGAACAACTTCGGGTTGCACCGGTACGGCCAGTGTTACCGTTACCGTTCATCCACTTCCGACGGCCAATGCCGGTCCGGGAGGAGGCGTGGGCGTTTGTGCATCCTCCGTATATCAGCTGAACGGCAGCGGTACCGGCAATGCTCCGCTCGGATATTCGTGGTCTCCTTCAACAGGATTGAATAATTCAACTATTTCAAATCCGACGGCGCATCCGACTTCAACAACTGTTTATACACTTACGGTTTCTGATTTGTATGGATGTACGGCAACAGATTCCGTTACTGTAACGGTAAATCCTTTGCCAACAGCGAGTGCCGGGAATGATGCGGCGATTGGAATTTGTTCAACATCCAATGCAGTTTTAAATGGAAGCGGGACGGGCTCGGGACCATTATCGTATTCATGGAATCCCACAACCGGTCTGAGTAATTCCAATATTGCGGCACCAACGGCACATCCAATGTCAACTACGACTTATACACTTACTGTTACAGATATTTTTGGATGTACTGCAACTGATAATGTCGTCATTACTGTAAGTCCGATGCCTACAGCCAATGCCGGAACGGATGCTTCAATAGGTAGCTGTGCATCTTCCATTGCGACGCTCAACGGAAGTGGCACAGGCACAGCACCTCTGACCTTTGTGTGGACGCCTTCAACGGGTTTGAGTAATCCAAATATTGCAACACCAACAGCGCATCCTTCAACCACAACAACCTATACGCTTACGGTAACAGATACCTACGGATGCAGTGCTTCCGATGATGTTGTCATTACGGTTGACGCCTTACCAACGGCAGGTGCCGGCACTGATATTACAATCGGAGCATGTTCGGGATCAAGTACAACCCTGAATGGTACGGCCACAGGCAGCAGTCCGCTCAGCTATTCATGGAGTCCGGCATCGAGTCTCAGCAACTCGGGAATATTGAATCCGGTGGCAACGCCCGGTCAAACCACAACTTATACGCTTACGGTTACGGATGTTTATGGTTGTACAGCTACCGATGCTGTCATAGTAACGGTAAATGTGAGTGTTACGGCAAGTGCCGGAAACAATGTAAATATTGGCACCTGCAATAGTTCAACTACAACCCTTAATGGAAGTGGTACGGGCGCAGGGCCCTTAGGATATTCATGGAGTCCGTCGTCGGGTTTGAGTAATCCGAATCTTGCGAATCCTGTAGCACACCCATCGACCACAACTACCTACACACTTACAGTGACCGATATTTATGGATGTACTGCAACTGATGATGTGGTTGTTACATTAGACCCATTGCCAACAGCCAATGCCGGTGCCAATGCGGGGATAGGCTCATGCAGCAGTTCCAGCACAACCCTGACCGGCAGCGGTACGGGTACAGCACCTCTTGGTTATTCATGGAGTCCTGCAGGTGGGTTAAGTAATCCGAATATTGCGAATCCGGTGGCACAGCCCGGCAGCACGACCACTTATTCGCTTACCGTAACAGATGCTTACGGATGCACAACTTCAGATGATGTGGTTATTACAGTGAATCCGCTTGCAGTTGTAAGTGCAGGTCAGGACACAACAATAGGAAGTTGCAACACGTCAATAGCGACCTTGCACGGTACAGCTTTTGGATCAGGACCATTTACCTATGCCTGGACACCTGCAGGTGGACTGAGCAATCCTTCAATAGATACTCCTACGGCACATCCGGCCAGTACCACAACATACACACTTACAGTGACAGATATCTATGGATGTACATCATCGGATGCTGTAATTGTTACTGTAAGCACTTTACCGGTTGTCAATGCCGGGAATGATGTGACAATAGGGAGCTGTTCAACTTCTACAACCACACTTAGCGGCAGTGCTGCCGGAGCCGGTCCGTTTACCTATTCGTGGTCTCCCGCAGGTGGACTTAGTAATCCTGCAATCAGCAATCCGTTGGCACATCCGGCAATCAGCACAACATATACGCTTACGGTGACTGATAAATATGGATGTACGGGTTCAGATAATGTTGTAATAACTCTTGATCCTTTACCAACAGCCAACGCCGGTCCTGATGGCACTATAGGTATGTGTGCATCATCAACATTTACGCTGAATGGCTCTGGTACCGGTACGGGTATTACCTATAGCTGGAACCCCACAACAGGCTTGAGCAATCCTAACCTTGCGGCACCTGTGGCACATCCTGTTATCACTACCAATTATTCGCTTGTTGTTTTAGATGCATATGGATGCATGGCTGTTGATGTGGCCACTGTTACTGTGGTGCCATTGCCGGTAATTACGGTATCACCGGCAAATCCGGCAATCTGTGCGAATGGGTCTGTTACACTTACTGCCGGTGGTGGACTGGGTTATACCTGGACGCCGGGCACCGGTCTTTCAGCAACGATAGGGACAAGCGTAAGTGCGAATCCTGCAACCACTACCATTTATACGGTTACCGGCTCAGATCAGTTTGGCTGCACGGCATCTGCTTCAGTTACAGTTGTGGTAAATCCGAATCCGGCAGTTGTAATTACGCCCGCAAATCCGTCAATTTGTTATAACAGTTCAGCTGGACTCACCGCATCAGGGGCAACAAGCTATTCATGGTCACCGGCCAATGGATTGTCGGCCGTTACCGGATCGCAGGTAACAGCAAGCCCGTTGTCAACAGCCACCTATATTGTTACCGGCACATTGGGTTCATGCACGTCAACAACAAGTGTAACCGTTACCGTGAATCCATTACCCGTGATGAATTTCCCTGCGATACCTGATATATGTGTGAACGCTCCGGTTTACACCTTGAGTAATGCCACTCCTGCAGGCGGAATCTATTCCGGAAGTGGAGTGAATGGCGGAAATTTCAATCCTGCACTGGCAGGAGCCGGTTCGCATGTTATCACCTACACATATACGGATGGTAATAACTGTACAAATTCTATAACCCAAAGCATTGCAGTTATTGCATTGCCCGTAATTCAGGTAACGCCTGCCAATCCGAATATTTGTATTGGCGGCTCCGGCGTTCTGACTGCTAGCGGGGCATCGTCTTATGTATGGAGTCCGGCAAGCGGTCTTTCATCAACAACGGGCAGCAGTGTGACATGCAGCCCGGCGGCGCCTGTTACTTATACGGTTACAGGAACCCTGAACGGTTGCAGCTCTAGCGCAACGGTTACGATTAATACTGCCAGCGGATTGCAGGTACAGGTCGTGCCGGCAAATCCGTTTATATGCCCTGGAACGTCGGTAAGTCTGACGGCAACCGGAGGCTTAAATTATTCGTGGTCACCGGGCAGCGGATTAAACACTGTAACAGCTGCCTCGGTAATTGCAACTCCACAATCTACGACAACTTATAATGTTATTGGCTCCGATGCCGGTGGTTGTACGGGTACCGCTTCAGTTACAGTGAACGTTTATCCCGGAGGTAATATAGCTTTTACGGCGCTTCCCAAACAAGGGTGTCTTCCGCTTACGGTAGATTTTGAATTTATTCCGGGTCCGGATATCATGGATTCATCATGGATCTGGAACTTTGGTGATTTCATGTTCAGCAATAACTCATCGGTTGATTTAAATCCTGAGCATACATACACTACTTCCGATGATTTCCCGGTGTCTATGACGGCACTTACTATTGATGGTTGTGTTGTTACGTTTACCGACACCATACACGCTTTTATTACCCCAACGGCTGAATTTGAAGCGCGTCCTGCTGTTACAACATCTGACTTTCCGAAAGTTGACTTTATAGATGAGTCGCAAAATGCGACAAATTGGAAATGGCGGTTCGGAGATCCCTTAACAGGCAATGATAATAAATCTGTACAGCAGAATCCATTCCACGTGTACAGCGATACCGGCACATTTGCTGTAATTCTGATTGCCAATTATCAGGGGCTTTGCTATGATACCGTGACGCATTATGTGAGAGTGAATGACGCCTATGCCTTCTTTATTCCCAATGCTTTTTCGCCAAACGATGACGGACGGAATGATGTTTTCCTTCCTTCGGGAATGGGAACCAATACCGGCGAATTTGAGATGTATATCTTTGACCGCTGGGGCAGGAAAATATTCAGCACAACCGACCAGAATGAAGGATGGGACGGGGCCGACAGCTATTCGGGAAATGTTTGCGCACAGGGAGTCTATACTTACGTAATCAGCATCAAGGAACTTTCAGGTGCAACACACCGCTACGTCGGGCTCATTACGCTTATCATTTAAATTCTGCGACTGCGCTTTCGGCGAAAGGAATGCATGGATTATCTTTGCAGCTGAAATCAACGGAGTACCATGAGTTTATTTGAGCGTATAAAACCCGGGATTGTATTCAGAGCTATAGAGTTTTCAGCCCGTGCGCATCGCGGACAGTATCGCAAAGGTACGCGATTGCCTTATTTTTCACATCCGATGAATGCCGCATCAATTCTAATCAGAGCGGGCGCTACCGATGAAATGGTTGCAGCCGCCATACTTCATGATACGGTTGAAGACACTCCGGTCACAATCATGGAAATAAAACGGGAATTTGGTTCTGATGTAGGCCGTATGGTGGCTGCCGCAACTGAAAAACCAAAGGTTTTTGCATCCTGGAAAGAACGAAAAAACGAGCATGTGGGGCATATTCCTAAACTTGCCGAAGATGAAGCTGCTGTGATTTGTGCCGACAAGCTTGATAATATTTTGAGCATACTTACGGATATCAATGAGAAGAAAGAGGAGTTCGCGCAACACAATCTGGAAGCGTATTCAGAAGGCTCCGAATCGTTGTTAAACCGCCGCCGCGACCATTATATGAGTGTGTTTGAGCGGTTCAGAGCACCTTACCACGAACTGGAATGGTATTACAGAAGTCTTGCAGAGGCATTTGCCGCTTATCCATTTTCAAACAGATTATATAAAAGGATTGCTGAACGGTTTGCGGATGCGGTGAATAATGTATTTATCCTGACCGATTAAAATATTTGCATTCCGGCATCGTTATTGACAGGATGCAGTCCCATAAATCAGTTGCATCGGACACATCAAATAGTATATCTGAAATTTATTTATCTTTACCCCGAAATTAAAAATTCCGACAAATGAAAAAGATAATGTTTTTGGTTGTTGCAATCATATTCGCAACCAACCTTGTAGCACAAGATAAAGAAGACCAGGGCAATAAAAAGAAAGAAGGAAAGCTGGAACAGGGTGACAGAATTGTTGTTGACCTTTTTACCGATTTATGGCAGAAGCTTCCGTCGAGTTCGCTCATGAGTACAACCTGGTTTAACAGGGGTGTCAATGTTTACGGCATGCGCGATCTGCCGCTTGGGAAAACAAATTTCAGCATTGGACTCGGAGCCGGTATCAGCTGTCATAATCTTTACAGCGACGGAATTCTTGCCAGACAAGTGGACACAAACCTGAACTACACGGGGAAAGTGGTATTTCAAAAGATACCGTCCAAATCCGTTAGCGGAACGGATGTAAGCTATAAAGTGAATAAGCTCACCGTAGTTTATGTTGATATTCCTCTTGAGTTCCGTTTCAGAACCAAGAACAGCCAGTTCAAATTTGCCATTGGTGCCAAAGGCGGTATGGCGATTGGCAGCCACAGTAAATACAGCGGCGACGATTTTTCGAATCCCATTGATCCTACGCTGAACATTAAAGAGAAACAGAACGGCATTCCGAACATCATGGGCTATCATTACGGTGCTATTGCACGCATTGGATGGAAGTACGTTTCTTTGTCAGCATTTTATTCACTGACACCGCTGTTCAAAAAAGACAAAGGTCCTGATATGTATCCTATAAGTGTTGGTATCACCATCACTCCAATGTAGGATTGCACAGATAATTGATACTACCGGTGGTTGGGCATGGCTCGGTCACCGGTTTTTTTTTATTCCCTGAAATTGTAATATTACCTGCTAATACATCAGATAGATGAGTATTATCGGAATCAAGCCTAAACAGTAACCGATATACACTTGTGCCGGTTTGTGTGCGTCCAGATGCAGTCGCGCATAAGCGGTAAGACCTGACGCTAAAATTAACGGAATGATGAATGACTGCAGGTTCAGTCCAAGACGGTATCCCAGTCCGATAAACACGCCGGTTGCGCCGCCCAGTGCAACCATGTGGACACTTATTTTCCACCAGATATTTATTATAAGAACAATCAATACCAGCAGGGTTATGTTCAGCAGATAAAATGAATAGAGTGGTTGCAGTCCGGTATAGCGGAACATTGTAAATGCAGCATAGTAAATTATGGCAACCGTTCCGTAAGGATAGATGCGTTCTTCGCGTGTTTCCATCTGGAATGAACGGATTATTCCTTTGCGGCGGAATAATGAAAACAACACGACCGGCAGCAGCACGGTGGCAGAAATCATCAATGACAGAACAAGAAATTTGGTAGTTGTGTTAAGTGAGGGGTAGCCCGGAATATTCAGATTTATCAGGACAATGAATACCAGTGTCGGGACAAACAAAGGATGACAGATGTAAGAAATAATTTTTGCAATTTTAGTTTCCATCAGCAGTACGGCGTCGGCGATTTACAGTTCTTTGCGTAATCGGGCTACCGGAATGCCTAGTATTTCACGGTATTTGGCAACCGTGCGACGTGCAATGTTATAACCCTTTTCTTTCAGGATATTCATTAACTGTTCATCGGTAACGGGTTTCCGTTTGTTTTCGGCGGCAACGCAGTCGGTCAGTATTTTTTTAACTTCTCGTGTTGAAACTTCTTCGCCTTCCTGATTTTGAAGTGATTCGGAAAAGAAACTTTTAAGTAGAAAGGTGCCGTAAGGTGTTTGTACGTATTTGCTGTTGGCAACGCGTGAGATGGTTGAAATATCAAGCGAAACAACTTCTGCAATATCTTTCAGAATCATCGGTCTGAGCTTGGTTTCGTCGCCCAGCAGGAAATATTCTTTCTGGTACTGCATGATAGCGCTCATGGTTTTATACAGCGTATCCTGCCGTTGTTTGATCATGTCAATGAACCATTTTGCCGAATCCAGTTTCTGTTTTACAAAAACCAGTACGTCGCGCTGACGCGCATCGGTTTTGGCTTTGTCTTTACCATAGGTTTCAATCATTTCGGCGAAGGTGCGATTGATGCGGAGGTCGGGCATGTTGCGTGAGTTCAGCGTGAGCTCCAGCTTGCCATTTTCAACATTTATCTGGAAATCGGGAACAATATACTGGTCGGGCTTGGTTGAATCTACCAGAGAGTTTCCCGGTTTTGGATTCAGCTTCAATATTTCATTAATCGCGTCTTTCAGTTCATCGGGACTGAGCTCTGCTTTTTTCGCGATTTTATCATAGTGTTTTTTTGTAAACTCCTTGAAATGTCTGCTCAGAATACCTAAAGCTGTCGTAATGGCCGGTGTCTGTTCTTCTTTGCGTTCCAGCTGTATCATCAGGCACTCGCGCAGGTCGCGTGCACCAACGCCATAAGGTTCGAATTCCTGGATTAACATGAGGATTTCGAGCAATTCTTCTTTGTTTGTGAAAATATTCTGGCTGAAGGCCAGATCATCAACAATGGCCGTAAGTTCACGGCTAAGATAGCCGGAGTCGTCGAGGTTGCCTATGATGTAAGCAGCAATAGCAAACTGCCGTTCGTCAAGCTTCCGCATTCCCAGTTGCTGGAACAGCAATTCCTGAAAAGAAATGCTCGATGTAAACCTGTTTTCGCGGTGGTCATCTTCCTCGTCCGGGCTGGTGTTATTTGTCTGGAGTTTGTAATAGGGGATATCATCATCGTCGATATAATCTTCGATACTTATTTCTTCCCTCGCCAGTTCTTCTTCTCTTTTTTCTTCATCAATTTCAGACTGTTCGTCCGATTTTTCAACATCACTGTCACCGAATTCATCATTAATTTCCTGTTCTTCGGCTACAGGTTCTTCATCGTCCATCTCAAGAGCCGGGTTTTCTTCCAGTTCCTGCTTTACACGCTGCTCCAATGCAATAGCGGGCAATTGCAGCAGTTTCATCAGTTGAATCTGTTGAGGAGATAATTTCTGAAGCAGCCGAAGCTGCATTTTCTGGTCTAACATAATCTATAAAAAATAACTTCACAATCCTTTTAAAACAACTGCAAAATAAGAAAAACTAAGCCAAAAAGCCCTGTTTTTTTTAATTTTTTTGTTTGTCAGAATTCTGCATTGCCCGGTGTTCTGGGGAAAGGTATCACATCGCGAATGTTCGCCATGCCTGTTACAAACAGTATCAGTCGTTCAAACCCGAGTCCGAAGCCGCTGTGTGGCGCCGTTCCGTATTTACGTGTTTCGAGGTACCACTCAACATCTTTCACCGGAATGTGCAATTCGTCAACGCGCGCAAGCAGTTTTTCATAATTTTCTTCACGCTGTGATCCGCCAATAATTTCACCGATACGCGGAAACAATACATCCATGGCGCGCACCGTTTTCCCGTCATCGTTCATCTTCATGTAAAACGCTTTGATCTCTTTCGGATATCCCGTAAGGATGACGGGTTTTTGATAATGTTTTTCCACCAGGTAACGTTCATGTTCAGCCTGAAGGTCGCATCCCCAGCTTACCGGAAATTCAAACTTCTGATCTGACTTCAGCAACACCTCAACGGCTTCTGTATATTCAACACGGGCAAAAGCGTTGTCAACTACAAAATTAAGGCGTTCAATAAGTTCGTTATCATACATTTTCTGCAGGAACTCCAGATCGTCTTTACAGTTTTCAAGAGCATAACGAACCAGATATTTCAGAAAATCTTCGGCGAGATCCTGATCATCGTTGATATCGTAGAAAGCCATTTCGGGTTCTATCATCCAGAACTCGGCAAGGTGCCTTGGTGTGTTCGAGTTCTCTGCTCTGAATGTCGGACCGAAGGTATAAACCAGTCCCAGTGCAAGCGCTCCCAGTTCAGCTTCAAGCTGACCGGAAACGGTAAGGTTGGTCATCTTGCCAAAGAAATCTTTTGAATAATCGATGCTGCCTTCTTCGGTTTTGGGCGGGTTGTTTACATCGAGGGTGGTTACCTGAAACATGGCACCGGCGCCTTCGGCATCAGAACCTGTGATGACGGGTGTATGCAGGTAATAAAATCCATTATCATTAAAATATTTGTGAATGGCGTATGCCATGGCATGCCTGATGCGCAGCACGGCACCAAACGTATTGGTGCGGGGCCTTAAATGGGCTATTTCACGCAGAAATTCAAGGGTGTGCCCTTTTTTCTGCAGCGGATAGGTGGTAGCGTCGGCAGTACCATATACTTCAATTTCATTCGCCTGTATTTCGGCACTTTGTCCCTGTCCGAGCGACTCAACCAGCGTTCCGTTTACCGAGATGCATGAACCCGTAGTGATGAGCTTCATGATTTCTTCATCAAACTTTGCCACATCGGCAACAATTTGAATCGTGTGAATGGTTGTCCCGTCGTTGAGTGCAATAAAGGCAACTTTGTTGTTTCCCCTTTTTGTTCTTACCCAACCTTTAACATTTACCTGCCTGTTGTATCCGGTACTTTTGAGCAGATCGCTGATTTTCGACTTTTTTAATAGTTCCATGAACATAAATTTTATGCAAAAAAAGCACAAATTCGGGTACCTGCCATTGAAATTCTTAAATAAATGATATCGTGCAGTAGTATATGAGTTGAGAATATCCGTTCACAAATTATTGTACCTTTGCATACTTTTTTAAGAAAACTGATGTTATCCTGACCATGACCATTAAACAGGGAGATCTTCTTTCTACTATTAATTCTACCGCCGACCTTCGCCGTCTGGAGCCAAGTCAGCTGCCCCGGCTTTGCGATGAAATCAGGCAGTTTATTATTGATGTGGTTTGTATTAATCCGGGTCATCTGGGTGCCAGCCTGGGCACGGTAGAAATGGCCGTAGCCATTCATTATGTTTTTGATACGCCTTCCGATAAACTTATCTGGGACGTGGGACATCAGGCATATGCTCATAAAATTCTCACTGGCCGCAAAGATGATTTTCACACCTATCGTACCTATAAAGGGCTGAGCGGTTTTCCGCGTATGGCCGAAAGTGAGTACGATTCATTTGGAACAGGGCATTCAAGCACATCTATTTCGGCAGCCCTTGGAATGGCCGTTGGCTCGGCAGTAAAACATGAAGACGAGCGCAAACACATTGCCGTTATCGGCGACGGAAGCATGACCGCCGGACTTGCGTTCGAAGGTCTGAACCATGCAGGCTCCACCAACGCCGATATTCTTGTTATTCTCAATGATAACGGTATTGCCATTGATAACAATGTCGGGGCACTCAAAGATTATCTCATCAGCATCACTACATCACAATTTTATAACCGCCTGAAGGGTAAAGTGTGGAAAGTGCTGCCATGGCGCAGAATCCGCCGCTTCATCAATAAAATTCTGGCATCTACCAAGCTGGCGATTGTAAAACAAAGTAACCTGTTTGAAGCACTGAACTTTCGCTATTTCGGTCCCGTTGACGGACATGATGTAGTGAAGCTGGTAAAGCTGCTGAAAGGGTTGAAACAGATAAAAGGGCCGAAACTGCTTCATTGCATCACCGTGAAGGGTAAAGGCTTCGACCGTGCCGAAAAAGAACAGACACGCTATCATGCACCGGGCGTATTCGATAAATATACAGGCGACATCATTGAACCCAACGGAAACAGTAAGTTTCAGAAATATCAGACTGTATTTGGCGAAACCATTACCGAGCTTGCCGCGATGAATCCGCGCATTTGCGGAATCACTCCGGCCATGCTTTCAGGATGTTCACTGAATATTATGATGGAAAAATATCCCGAAAGAGTTTTTGATGTGGGCATTGCGGAGCAGCATGCCGTCACCTTCTCGGCAGGGATGGCAACACAGGGAATTGTACCGTTCTGTAACGTTTATTCAAGCTTTTTGCAGCGTTCATACGACCAGATTATTCATGATGTGGCGCTGCAGAAACTTCCCGTGATATTCTGTATCGACCGGGGCGGACTTGTGGGCGAAGACGGTGCCACCCACCACGGCTCATTTGATCTGGCATTTCTGGTTTCCATACCCAACATGATTATTTCCGCTCCTATGAACGAAGAAGAGCTGCGCAACCTGATGTTCACGGCGCAGGAATCCAATCACGGACCTTTTTCTATCCGTTATCCGAAAGGCGCGGGCGTGATGGAAAACTGGAGAACGGAATTCAAATCGCTGGAAATAGGTAAAGGGCGCAAGCTTCGTGATGGGAATGACTTAGCGATATTAAGTATCGGTCACCCCGGAAATTATGCTGCCGATGCCATTATAGAAGCAGAAAAACTGGGCATCAGCGTTGCACATTATGACATGCGGTTCTTAAAACCTATGGACGAAAACCTGCTTCACGAAGTGTTCGCCACCCACAAAAAAGTAATCACCGTTGAAGACGGCACCATCATCGGCGGCCTGGGCAGCGCGGTACTTGGCTTCATGTCGGAACATAATTATAATGCGAAGCTTGTGCGTCTCGGCATTCCCGACCGTTTTATTGAACACGGCTCCAATTCTATTCTGCATCGCGAATGCGGGTATGATGCCAAAGGAATACTGCGCAGCATCCGTTCCATCATGAAAGTGCAGTAGTCGCGTTTTCTCTTATTACCGCTCAGCGGAATTTTATACTTTTACAGAAATAAGCAACAGGTGGCAAGTAAGCTGTTCCGTAAAAAGACGATTGCCGATATCGTGCAACATGCCAACGAGCATACGGGCGATACGCATGAAATGAAGCGGAACCTCAACGTGAGGGATCTTACCGCTTTTGGAATTGCTGCTATTATTGGTGCCGGGATATTCAGCACCATTGGAGGTGCTGCCGCAAGCGGCGGCCCGGCCGTTTCATTACTGTTCGTTTTTACAGCCATTGCCTGTGGCTTTTCTGCCCTGTGTTATGCCCGTTTTGCCTCGGCCATTCCCATCAGCGGAAGCGCCTATACATATGCATATGCCAGCTTTGGCGAACTCATTGCATGGATTATAGGCTGGGACCTGATTATGGAATATGCGGTGGGCAATATCGCGGTTGCCATTTCATGGTCCGATTATTTTACCGGCTTTTTCAACGGACTGGGTCTTCATATTCCCGAATACCTTTCGGTAGATTACCTCACTGCTTCCCGCGGATATGAAACAGTGATGAACCTTATGCAGCACGGGACAGGCTTCGATCAGATAAGCGGAACTTTGCGCGAAGCATTTCTGGCATGGAAAAATGCTCCCGAGATATTCGGTCTCCGCATTATTGCAGATATTCCGGCCTTTGCGGTGGTAGTGTTCATTACCATTCTGGTGTATCGGGGCATCCGCGAAAGCAAAATTGCAAGTAATATAATGGTACTGCTCAAGGTGAGTATTTTGCTGGTAGTGATTGCCGTGGGTGCCTTCTGGGTAAATCCTGCTAACTGGAGTCCGTTCGCACCCAACGGTATTGCGGGTGTGCTGAAAGGCGTTTCGGGGGTGTTCTTCGCTTACATCGGATTTGATGCTATCTCTACAACTGCCGAGGAATGCAAGAATCCGCAGCGCGATATTCCGCGTTCCATCTTTTATGCACTCATTATAACTACCGTTCTTTATATCGTAATCAGCCTTGTGCTCACCGGTATGGTGCATTACAGCGAACTTGCCGTGGGCGACCCACTGGCCTATGTTTTCGGAAAGCTGCATCTTACCCGGCTTTCGGGTATTATAGCCATAAGCGCCATTGTTGCCATGGCAAGTGTACTATTGGTATTTCAGATGGGGCAGCCGCGCATCTGGATGAGTATGAGCCGCGACGGACTGCTGCCGAAACGCTTTTCCAGATTGCATCGCAAATATAAAACGCCTGCCTTCTCAACAATACTTACCGGGATTCTGGTTGCGGTACCGTCATTGTTCCTGAATATAACCGAGGTTACCGACCTTACCAGTATAGGAACGCTCTTTGCTTTTGTGCTGGTGTCGGGTGGGGTGCTCGTGCTCGATGCAAAAGACGGCCGGCAGCATGAGACCGACAAACGCGTTTTTCGCATACCTTACTTCAACAGCCGCTGGTTTCTGCCGCCACTGTGGATAGTCACACTCATCCTTGTTTTTTATCTGAACACTAACGGCATCCTGCGTTTCTTCTCGGCAATCGACCTGCTGAAACCGGATGCAGGCTGGTGGGAAGTATTCCGTCATAAAATTCCGATGATACTTTTTATAATTGTTTCAAGTGCACTGACGGTTGCTGCGGTAATTAAGAATTTTTCGCTCATACCGGTTCTGGGTCTGCTTACCAACCTCTTTCTGATGACCGAACTGGGCATCACCAACTGGCTGCGTTTCCTGATCTGGCTCGTGATAGGGCTATCCCTGTACTTTACATACGGATTCAAACACAGTAAGTTGCGCTCAAACAGCCGCTGATATTTGCTGTTTCGGAAATTTTTCCTATCTTTGTTCTGACAGACAATATAACGTATTGATACATATGGGTTTCAGAAATAGTTTTCTCTGCACGTTACTTCTTACATTGTTTTTTGTTACGGCAATTGTAGTATCTGATATTTTCAGCCGTCCGGGCTATGTTATTTACGAACAATACAATGATTCCATCAGTAAGGATTCACTGAACAAGAAGGATACGCTTGTTTACAAAGAAACGATGATAGACAGCGCCATTGCTTTCGGGAAGAAATTTCTTGGATTGAAATACCGTTACGGAGGAACTACCGAAGCCGGGTTCGACTGTTCGGGTTATGTTTCATATCTGTTTTCCAAATTTGGTTATAAACTCCCGCATTCTTCTGCAGGAATGGGAACGGTAGGATATCCGATTGATATGAAGGAAGCGCGCAAAGGCGACCTTATTCTTTTCAAAGGCCGCAGCACCAAAAGCAGCAGAGTGGGCCACGTGGCGCTTATTATTGCTGTGGATTCGGGCAATATCACCATGATGCACTCCTGCCACCGGGGTGTGCTTATTGAAAAATACAACAACAGCGCGTATTACAAAGCCCGCTATCTGATGTGCCGCCGTTATAATTTTTAGCAGTATTTTTTAGCTTTTACCCTTCACCCTTAAGCCTTAGCCTGTTTTTTCGATTTACGACTCCAGTCTTTTATCTTTTGTCTATTGTCTTTTGTCTGTTATCTTTTGTCTATCTTCTAACTTCTATTTTCCCTTGCAGTGATATGGTTAAGGGTGATTCGGGGAAATCGGACGCGGTAAGTTCTATCAGTTCTTTGATTGCTGTGTATTCATCATCCGGAACGGGACCGCCTTCGCCGGTTTGTTTAATGGAAAACACCTGAGCTTTCAGGAATTCGCCTTTTAAATTTGTATATATTTTTATGGCGGGAGCTACGCCGTTGCTGCCTTTTAAATTAAAACGGGCATAGGTGCAGAAATTACCCAGGCTGTATGCAATGAACCGGTTCTTATATAATTCAACGGCTCTGGTAACATGGGGGCCGTGGCCGAGAATAACATCCGCACCGGCATCAATCATGGCGTGCGAAAATTGATACATATTGCCTCTGTCTTCGTCGTAAAACAGCTCCGTTTGTCGGGTAACATGACGGTAGGCAGCTCCTTCTGCTCCGGCATGAATGGAAACAATCACAATATCGCAGAGCGAATCAAGGTGTGCGACTATGGCTCTGGCGGTGTCGGTCTGCAGAATATCCATTGTCCCCGTAAAGGGAGAGAAGGCACAGAAACCATAGGTCAGCCCATCCTTCTTGAAGATTACCGAAGGGCAGGAGCGGAGTCCCGCATAATATATTCCGGCGGCGTCCAGCACTTTCATGGTAGAAGCACGGCCGGTATTGCCAAAGTCGCCGGAGTGGTTATTGGCAATGTTGAGCAGGTCAAATCCCGCCTCGGTAAAATAGTTGATGTAGTGCTCAGGGATGCGGAATGCATAGCATTTATTCATGTCCTGGCATTTCTTGACCGTGCCGCCGCTGTCGAGCAGTGCGCCTTCGAGATTCCCGAAGGTGAGGTCGGCATTTTGAAGCAGTTCTTTCACGGGATTAAAAATGCTTTTTCCGTTGTCGGGCGGAAGATAGTCGGCCGAAGGGAAATTGGTTCCGGGCATGATGTCGCCGACTGCCATGATGCTGATGGTGTCGTGAGAAGCAGGCGAAATTTTCTGCGCCATGGAATTATTGAAGAAAACGCTGAGGCAGAAAACACAGATTATGATAGTTTGGCAATACCTTTTCATACACGGGAATTATCATCACAAATATCACAAAAAAAGCCGGCAATGTACCGGCTTTCCATATTTTTCGGAAGAATATTACGACAGCGACTGGCTGGGTCTGGATGCCGCTTCTATCACCTTCATGTATTCTTCGGGCGTAAGATCGTTGTAGAAGAAATTAACAGGGTCTATCTTTTTGCCGTTCTTGATAACTTCGTAATGACAGTGGGGTGCAACAGAAAGACCGGTGCTTCCCACATAGCCGATAATCTGACCGCGTTTTACAACATCGCCGGGATTTACAATTTTGCGGCTCATGTGTCCGTACAGCGTTTGATAGCCATAGCCGTGGTCGATTATCACCACGTTTCCATATCCGCTTTCGTTGCCTTTGGGGTCTATTACTTTTCCGTTGCCGGTGGCATAGATAGGTGTGCCTATTTTGGCGGCGAAATCAATGCCTGTGTGCATACGAAGTGTTTTGTAGATAGGGTGCACGCGGTATCCGAAACCTGAAACAATGGTTGATAGTTTCTTAGAAACGGGCTGTATGGCAGGAAGGCAGACAAGCATCTGTTCTTTATTCCGCGCGAGCTGAATTACTTCGTCGAATGATTTTGACTGAATATACAATTGCCGTGAGATAACATCCAGACGCTGGGCGGTTGCCTTCATCAGGTCGCTTGATTCAAAACCTTCCAGTGCGGAATATCTGTCGGTACCGCCATAGCCTGCTTTGCGCACGGCATCGGAAATAGGTTCAGCTTCGAAAATGGTACGATACACATTGTCGTCGCGGTTCTCGATATCGGCCAGTACGCCCTGAATCTTGTCGAGGCGGTTATTGAGCATGGTGTACTGAAGTTTCAGTTTCTCATTCTCGCGGCGCAGTAATTTTTCTTTCGGTGAATCAATAAAACTATACAGCACCAGCATGATGGCTGCTGATATAACCATACCGGAGGTGATAATGGAAATAAACTTCCAGAATTTACTCTTGATGGAAACTTTTATTTCCTCAACTCTGAGTGTTTTAGTGTTAAAATGGTAACGTGTCTTTGACATAATTTTCTTCTCCCATAATCCGGCCCGAAAAGGCACTGTCGTATAACGCTGATTGGTGAAAATATATTATCCTGACTGCAAAACTAAGAAAAAAACCTAAATTTGCAGGGTGTTAGCGGTCTTAAAAAATGTTAAATATCAATTAATTGAGTCCTAAAACACTAAATTTCAAGCATTGTGCTGATGTGGAAAAATGGCAGTATTTTGCCGATTTCAATAAAAAAAATATGGGAATGAGCAGAAAAAAAATTATCAATGTCAAAGGAACAGAAATCACACTGTTAAGTCAGGATACGAATGACTATATCTCATTGACTGATATCGCTAAATCGAGAAATAATACGGAGCCGTTTGCGGTAATAAACAACTGGATGCGAAACCGAAGTACGATTGAATTCATAGGTTTATGGGAGAAATTGTGCAATCCTGATTTTAAACCTCTCGATTTCGAGAGGTTTAAAAATGAATCCGGAAGTAATTACTTTGTACTATCACCTCAAAAGTGGATTGAATCAACAAATGCAATTGGAATTATTTCTAAATCTGGAAGATATGGCGGCACTTTTGCGCATAAAGATATAGCTTTTGAATTCGCATCATGGATATCATCTGAGTTTAAACTGTATCTGATAATTGAATTTCAGAGACTCAAAGAGGATGAAAACGACCGGCTGAAACTGGAATGGAATCTGCAAAGAACACTGGCAAAAGTGAATTATCAGATACATACGGATGCAATTAGAGATAATTTGATTCCAAAAGCGTTGAGTAGCTCCCAGATGACCACTGTATATTCTTCTGAAGCAGATTTGCTCAATATGGCGTTATTTGGTAAAACTGCCAAACAATGGAGAATAGAAAACCCGGAAGCCGAAGGTAATATCCGCGATCAGGCTAGTCTTGAACAACTGGTCATATTATCTAATCTTGAAAGCATTAATGCTGTGTTGATTCATCAGGGCATTTCTCAGAATGACAGATTGTTGCAATTAAATACCACAGCAATTAACCAAATGAAATCCTTGTTAGGTAACAGAAGTTTTCTAAAAATTAAATGAATATAAACAGCTATATTTGAACGATTCAAGCATACATATAATAATATAAAAATCGATAAAACACACTCATGGATTCTCAAACAGTACGCAGGACATTTCTGGATTTTTTTGCTTCAAAAACCCATCAGATAGTGGCTTCGGCGCCCATGGTAATTAAAAACGACCCTACGCTGATGTTCACCAATGCCGGCATGAACCAGTTCAAGGATATTTTTCTGGGAAATACACAGGCAAAGTATGCACGTATTGCCGATACACAGAAGTGCCTGCGCGTTTCGGGCAAGCACAACGACCTTGAAGAGGTTGGGCACGATACCTACCATCATACCATGTTTGAGATGCTTGGCAACTGGTCGTTTGGCGATTATTTCAAAAAAGAAGCCATTGAATGGGCCTGGGAACTGCTTACCGAAGTTTATAAGATAAATAAAGACAATCTGTATGTTACCGTGTTTGGCGGTGATGAAAAAGAAGGTCTTGAGCCCGATAACGAAGCCTTTGAGTTCTGGAGTAAAATCATTTCAAAAGACAGAATCATTTACGGCTCCAAAAAGGATAACTTCTGGGAAATGGGTGATACCGGTCCCTGCGGTCCCTGTTCTGAGATTCATGTCGATATTCGTGACGAGGCAGCCAAAAAGCTCATTCCCGGCAAGGAACTTGTGAATCAAAGCGACCCGCATGTTATTGAGATATGGAACCTCGTTTTTATTGAATTCAACCGTAAATCAGACAATAGTTTATCGCCGCTTCCGGCAAAACACATAGATACCGGTATGGGCTTCGAGCGTCTGTGCATGGTCATGCAGGGCGTGAAGTCCAATTATGATACCGACGTATTTCAGCCCGTTATCCGGGAACTCGCAAAAATTGCAGGCAAAACCTATGGCGAAGAAACAAAAACTGACGTAGCCATGCGTGTTATTGCCGACCATTTGCGCGCCGTTTCCTTTGCTATTGCCGACGGTCAGCTTCCGTCGAACAACAAAGCCGGTTACGTGATACGCCGGATATTGCGTCGTGCCGTCCGTTATGGCTATACCTTCCTGGGATTCAGCGAACCCTTTATGTTCCGGCTGGTGCCGCTGCTGGCATTGCAGATGGGCGAAGCCTTCCCTGAACTTGAATCGCAAAAGGATTTAGTGATGAAGGTGATGCAGGAAGAAGAACAGGCTTTTCTGCGTACGCTTTCGGTCGGTTTGCAGAAATTTGAACATTATAAACCGGCAAAGAATATCGTTGAAGGCGCTTTTGCATTCGAACTGTTCGACACCTTCGGCTTTCCGATAGACCTTACACAGCTTATTGCCCGCGAAAAAGGATTTGACGTGGATATGCCGGCATTTGCCGCCTGCATGGAAGAGCAGAAAAAACGTTCGCGCCAGGCGGCCACCGTTGATAAAGAAGACTGGACAGAATTGATTGCCGGCGATGAAACCGAATTCTTAGGGTACGATACCCTGGAAACCAGCAGCAGAATTGCAAAATTCCGCAAAGTAAAAGCCAAGGATAAGGAATTCTTTCAGGTGGTGCTCGATAAAACACCCTTTTATGCAGAGTCAGGCGGACAGGCAGGCGACAAAGGATTATTTCTTATTGGTGATGAGAAAATTGGTGTTGACAATACCATCAAAGAGAACAACCTCATTATACATCTGGTTAAAAAACTGCCTTCCGATACGGCAAAAGAGATTATTGCCAGAGTAGATCCTTCAAAAAGGAATATGACCGCCAATAATCATTCGGCAACCCATCTGCTGCACTCGGCGCTTAAGATGGTGCTGGGCACTCATGTGGAGCAAAAAGGCTCCATGGTTGACGACGAGCGTCTGCGTTTCGACTTTTCGCATTTTGCAAAAATGAGCGACGAGGAAATACGTCAGGTGGAAGCCATTGTAAATCAGAAAATACGTGAGAATATTGTCCTTACGGAGATGCGCAACCTTCCCATGAAAGAGGCGCAGGAACTGGGCGCTGTGGCTCTGTTCGGCGAAAAATACGGCGATAACGTCCGCGTAATAGTATTTGACAAAGCATTCTCAATGGAGCTTTGCGGAGGTACGCATGTAAAGGCAACCGGGCAGATTGGTCTGTTCCGCATTGTTTCAGAATCGGCCATTGCCGCCGGTGTAAGGCGTATAGAAGCCATTACATCCGCGAAAGCTGAAGCTTGGATAAACGAACAGCTGGAGCAGCTTGCAAAGATAAAGGCGGTGCTTAAAGGTTCACAGGATCCGGCATCAGCCATAGAATCGCTGCTTGGACAGAATGCCGACCTGCAGAAGAAGATTGAACAATTTCAGAAAGAAAAAGCTTCGGGGCTGAAACAGGAACTCATTGCTAAAATAAGTGTGGTAAATGGTCTGAACTTCATTGCCGAGAAAGTGGATTTAGATGCAGCGGTAATTAAAAATCTGGCTTTTGAACTGAAAGCGGATGTTGAAAATCTCTTTCTGGTGCTTGGTGCAGAAGCCGAAGGCAAGGCAAATCTTACCATCATCATGTCAGAGCATCTGGTGAAGGACCGCGGGCTGAACGCTTCAAAAATTATCCGTGAGCTCGGAAAAGAGATACAGGGTGGCGGCGGCGGCCAGGATTACTATGCTACGGCCGGCGGAAAGAATCCTGCAGGTCTGGAATCAGCACTTAAAAAAGCCGTGGAATTCATCAGTTAAAACGGCATCAGTAATAAAATGTATTTTTGCATAAAATAATCGAACATGCTATTATTATCCTATATCAGAACCAGTCCCGATGAAGTGATACGCAGACTTGCAGTGAAGAATTTTGACGCTGCTGAAATTGTCAAAGGGATTATTGCGGCCGACGAAGAGCGCCGCAACACACAAAAACTATTAGACGACGGTCTTGCCGAAGCTAACCTTGCCGCCAAAGAAATCGGCAAACTGTTTCAGGAAGGGAAAGCCGGAGATGCGGCGAAACTCAAAGAACGTACTGCCGAGCTCAAAATTCAATCGAAAGAACTTGATGAGCGCCTGAAAGCCGCTGAAGAGAAAATGAACGGGCTGTTGGTACTTCTTCCGAACACGCCTCATGAATCGGTTCCGGCCGGGAAATCAGCCGAGGATAATGAAATTGTGGCAAGCTGGGGTGATATTCCCGCAGCCGACGAAAATATTGTTCCGCACTGGGAGCTCACCACGAAATACAACATCATAGATTTTGAAACCGGCGTAAAACTTACCGGCGCAGGTTTCCCGGTTTACCGGGATAAAGGCGCAAAACTACAGCGCTCACTTATCAATTTCTTTTTAGACAATGCGGTTGCGGCAGGATACATGGAAATTCAGCCTCCGCTGATGGTAAACGAAGCATCGGCTTATGCAACGGGGCAGCTTCCCGATAAGGACGGACAGATGTATTATATCGGTATCGACAAATTTTACATGATACCCACGGCAGAAGTTCCGGTAACGAATATTTACCGCGACATGATTCTGAAAGAAAAAGATATGCCGATTAAAAATGCGGCGTATTCCTCCTGCTTCAGGCGTGAAGCCGGTTCATACGGAAAAGATGTCCGCGGGCTGAACCGCCTGCATCAGTTCGATAAGGTAGAAATCGTGCAGATAGCCCATCCCGATAATTCATACAGTGTTCTGGAAGAAATGAAAGAACATGTGGCAGGTCTGCTTCGCAAGCTGGAACTGCCGTTCCGCATAGTAAAACTGTGCGGAGGTGATATGAGCTTCACATCCGCGCTCACATTCGATTTTGAAGTGTTTGCGGCCGGTCAGCAGAAATGGCTTGAGGTAAGTTCTGTTTCAAACTTTGAGAATTTCCAGAGCAACCGCATGAAGCTGCGCTATAAAAATGCCGATGGAAAGATAAATCTTACACATACACTAAACGGCAGCGCGCTTGCGTTACCCAGAATAGTTGCCGCGCTGCTTGAGAATAATCAAACCCCTGACGGTATAAAGATTCCTGCCGCGCTGGCTTCCTACACAGGCTTTGATTTATTGAAATAACATTATTGTTATGATGCGAAAATTGAAATTCTATTTTATGAGTGCGCTGGCACTGTTGCTGGTACAGAGCTGCGGCAGTAAAGCGGACAAAGCTGATATTGCACGTATTGACAGCGTTTATGCTGTGGTTGAAACAACCGGGCAGGAACTGAATAAACTCAATTTTGATACGCTCAATACAAAAAATGAAATGTATAAGGCAAATGCAAAGGTACTTACCGAGAATATTTACGAATTAAAAAATGATGAAACATGGCCGTGGATATGTGCATATGGTAATGTACGCAAACCATTCAAGACCATGGTCGCGGAATATCCGAAGTATAAATCGGAACTTGATACCTGCCGAAAGCAATTGAATGATATGAAGCACGACTTAGACAATGGCGCCTTATCGAAAAGTGATTTTGAAACAAACTTTTTGATTGAATGCAGTGCCGTAAATGACCTTACGGGCAGGATTATAAAAAATCTGAACAGCGTAAAGGCGCAGCTTAAAAGCTTTGATACGGTGCATCCTGCTATTTGCAGGATTATTAAGGAATTTCAGGAAAATGAAGCGAAGCATCCCGGCAAAGGAAAGAAAGAACAGGGTGCTCCTGAAGAAACGGATTGATGAATTGTACCCTTCGACAAGCTCAGGGTACAGCGTGGTTCACGACATTAGGCTGGCGGACATTGAGCCTGTCGAAATGTCCGGTGATAAAAGTTCGACGAAATAGTTTTGAATGTTAATTTAACCCGTTTACACATGATATCCGGCACTTTGAAAAATATATTTTTTTGTATTGCCTTGCTCTGCTGCATTTCAGCAGCGGCTCAGCCGGAAACCGATGAGCAGCTCGCTGTACAGTATTTTCAGAACAAAGAATACGATAAGGCGCTTTCTATTTTCGAAACGCTTTACACGAACAATCCTACGCCGCTGTATTATAACTACTATCTGGACTGTCTCATCGAATCGGGTAATTTTAAAAAGGCCGAGAAGTTTCTGGGCAGGCAGATAAAAAAATACGCGGGTGAACAGAAATACCTTGTGGATCTGGGATATGCCTATCAGCGAGAAGGACAGGGCGACGATGCGCGCAAGCAATATGAGCTGGCGCTGAAGCAGCTGCAGCCCGATCAGCAGGCGGTCATCGACCTTGCCAATGCCTTTCTGACCCGCGACCTTGCCGATTACGCCGTAATGGCCTATCAGAAAGGCAAGAAACTATTGAAAGGCGGATATCCTTTTTGTATGGAAATGGCGGCCATTTACCAAAAGAAAGGGGACTGGGCGTCTGTATTTGAAGAATATCTGAACCTCTGTGACTTTATTGCTGCTTCATCGGAAGATGTGCAAAATAAAATGCAGGACATTATTGCCGATGATGCCGACGGAAAACGCGGTGAACTGTTCAGAACCATGTTGCTTGACCGCATTAAAAAGGAACCGCAAAAAACCTGGTATTCTGAGCTGCTGATGTGGTATTTTATACAGCAGAAAGATTTCGCCTCGGCGCTGATGCAGGCTAAATCGCTGGATAAGCGACTGGGCGAAGATGGCAACCGGGTGTTTAAGCTCGGAGGTGTGGCGGCATCCAACAAAGATTATGAGACTGCTGCCGAATGTTATGACTATATCATTACCAAAAAGGGGAATACAAACCCTTATTATTTCCAGTGCCGCCTCGATAAAATAAACGTAAAATATCTTAAGATATCTTCATCGATAAGTCCTGCGAAAGAAGAACTGCTGGCACTTGAGAAAGAATATCAGGCCATGCTGAGCGAGCTGGGAACCAGTGCGCAAACCATTGTACTGATGAAAAACCTGGCACATCTTCAGGCATTCTATCTTGATAAAATGGAGGATGCAAAAGCGCTGCTCAATCAGGCCATTGAAACGCAGGGCTCATCACCCGACCTGATTGCCCAATGCAAAATTGAACTGGCGGATATCATGCTGATGAGTGGTGAGGTGTGGGACGCGTCCCTTCTGTATTCTCAGGTTGAAAAAGCGTTCAAGTATGATCCTATTGGTTTTGAGGCCAAATTCAAAAATGCAAAACTGTACTATTACAACGGCGAATTCGATTATGCCAAAGCGCAGCTTGATGTACTGAAAGCCGCTACAGCCAAGCTTATCGCAAATGATGCCATGGAGCTGGCTTTATTGATAGGCGATAATATGGACCCTGATGACAGTACCTACGTGGGACTTATGCTGTATTCCAAAGCCGATATGTATGTTTTTCAGAATAAATACCAGCTTGCACTGACAACGCTCGACAGCATCAATATGCTGGGCACCTACCATCCTTTATTTGACGAGGTGCTGTACAAAAAAGCACAAATCATGATCAGAACAGGCGATTTTGCCATGGCTGATACATTGCTTCAGAAACTGATTGATTTTTACCCGTCGGATATCCTTGCCGATGACGCCCTGCTTATGCTTGCCAAACTGAATGAGGAACAGTTCAAAAATAAAGAAAAAGCCATGGAGCTTTACCAGAAACTGCTTACGGAATATCCGGGAAGCATCAATGCTGTTGAAGCCCGTATGCGTTTCCGTTCCCTTCGCGGGGATAAAGTGAACTAATCAATGACTCAACCCGTACAACCCAAAAAAAGCCTCGGGCAACACTTTTTGCGCGATGAAAATATTGCACGAAAAATAGCAGACAGCCTCAGTCTGCACGGAGATTATAAGTATGTAGTTGAGGTAGGTCCCGGCATGGGAATGCTTACCAAATACCTGCTTGAGCGAAGTGAATTTGAAACGGGGGTTGTTGAGATTGACCGCGACAGTGTGGCATATCTCAAAGAAAATTATCCTACACTTGAACCACGGATTATTGAAGGTGACTTCATGAAAGTGAGACTTGACGGCATTCCTGCACCATTTGCGGTGATTGGGAATTTTCCGTACAACGTCTCGAGCCAGATATTGTTCCGGGTGCTGGAGCTCAGAAACAGCGTTCCCGAAGTAGTCGGAATGTTTCAGAAAGAAGTAGCACGCCGGATTGCCACACCACCGGGTTCAAAGGAATACGGAATTCTGAGCGTACTGCTGCAGGCATATTACACCATTGAGTATCTGTTTACCGTCAATGAAAATGTGTTTTTTCCGCCTCCCAAGGTCAAATCGGCAGTAATCCGCTTAAAGCGGAACCAAGTAATGGCTCTTGACTGCAATGAAAAGCTGTTTTTTCAGGTGGTAAAAACAGCATTCAACCAAAGGCGAAAAACACTCAGAAATGCGCTGCTTTCTATGGTTTCGGGTAAGGATGTATTACAGGAACCAATATTTGAAAAACGCGCCGAGCAATTACAGGTATCTGATTTTGTTTGGATTACACGGCATGTTGAGCAAATGAACCTCATTATTGAGGCGTGAAGCGCTTCGGTGTTTTTGCCTTTATCGGGGTTTCCGATATCAATTCAACTACTGCCGGCACAGCTGCTTATTTTGCTTTTTACATTCACCGTTTTACATTATCTTTGCCCGCCCGAATACGTTTTCCTTTTCTAAGCATATGCGTTTAAGGCATCAAACACAAAAACAGGAATTGAATTCGTAATTCGGCAACATCATCTGAACCTAACATCGTTTTATTACCATGAACAAGAACACAATCAATACAATCATAGGTATTGTAATCATTTTCGGAATACTGGTCGGATACAGCATTTTTACTGCTCCTTCTAAAGAAGAAAAAGCAAAAATGCAGCATCAGCGCGATTCTGTTTTCAAAGCTGCAAAAGCCCGTTACATCAGTGATTCTATTGCAAAAGCTACTGCAAAGAACATCCCTGCGGCCGATTCAGTAAAAGACACTGCAAAGGCCGGTAAAGCTGGAATTAGCGGCAACGGCAATGTAAAAGATTCCAATGCTCTTAAAGCAAGTGCTAACCAGTATGGTTCTTTTTCTGTGGCGTCCAAAGGAACACAGAAATATTTCATCATTGAAAATGATTTGTATAAAATCAAGATTTCGAAATTAGGCGGCGGTATTGCTGAAGTTACGCTGAAAACATACCTTACCGGAGAAGAGGATAAATCAAAGAAAAGGCCTATTGTGCTCTTTTCTTCCGACAAGAGTACTTATGGAATCAGCTTCTTTTCAAATAATAAATTGATTAATTCTGCAGACCTTTACTTCGAACCCTATGTTGCGTCTTCGACATATGCGGGCAAAGATTCTATCGTCATTGGTAAGACAGACAGCCTCGCCTTTGGCATGCGTCTGTATCCGAATGCTACCGATTCTACTTTTGATAAATCGAGGTTTATTGAGTTCTCGTACGCGCTGAAAGGCGGAAGGTATGTGCTGGGATATACGGTGAACATAGAGAATATGCAGGATGTTATTGCGAATAATACCGGCTATATTGGTCTGGATTGGGCCGTCATACTGAAGCAGCAGGAGCGCAGTCTTAAAAACGAAGAAATGGTTTCTACGGTGTATTATAAGCCTGAAGGCGATGCCGTAGATTATCTTTCGGAAACCAAAGACAGCGAAAAGCCTTATAAAGCTCAGGTAAAATGGGTTTCTTTCAAACAGCAGTTTTTTTCATCAACCCTGATATCGAAGACATCCTTCAAGGAAGCCAACATGAAATGTACGACTTTGAAGAAGGTTGCCGATGCTAAATCAACGGTGCTTGCTGATAGCATGAAAGCCATGTCTGTAGGACTTACACTGAATTATAATTCGGCACCGAAGGTCAGCTACCCCATGGAATTTTACTTCGGTCCCAACCAGTATAAGATACTGAGCAACATGAACCTTGATCTGGAGCGTCAGATTCCTTTGGGCTGGAGCTTTGCGCCTCTTGCATGGATCAACCGTTTTGTGGTCATTCCGGTATTTAATTTCCTCGATGGTTTCAATATGAACTATGGTATCATTATTCTGCTGCTTACCATATTGTTGAAAATTGTGTTGCTGCCTATCGCGTATAAGACATATATGTCGTCGGCTAAAATGCGCGTTCTGAAACCTGAAGTAGAAGACATTAATAAGAAATTTCCGAAAAAAGAAGATGCGCTCAAGAAACAGCAGGCAACTATGGCATTGTATAAAAAAGCCGGAGTGAACCCGATGTCGGGTTGTATTCCATTGTTGCTTCAGATGCCTATCCTTATTGCGCTGTACCGCTTTTTCCCTGCATCCATAGAGCTCAGGCAGAAGTCGTTTTTATGGGCCGACGACCTTTCAACATACGACTCCATAGCAAAGCTTCCTTTTGATATTCCCTTCTATGGTGCGCATATCAGTTTGTTTACGCTGCTGATGACTGTTACCACCATTATCTACACCAAAATCAACAACCAGATGATGGGAACCACCTCGCAGCCCGGCATGAAATTCCTGATGTATGCCATGCCTGTGATGTTCCTCGGATTCTTTAATAATTTTGCAGCCGGTCTCAGCTATTATTACTTTCTGGCAAACGTTATCACCTTCCTGCAGATGTATCTCTTCCGCAAATTTGTGAATGAAGATAAAGTTCATGAGCGCATTCAGGAAAATAAAAAGAAGCCGACAAAGACCTCCGGTTTTCAGAAAAGACTTGAGGATATGGCCAAAAAAAGAGGCTATAATACTAAAAAATAATGCATAAAAATTGACTGAAAAGGGTTCCGTTTCTCATAAAGATGGAACCTTTTTTATAACAAACAATGAATTGAAAAAGTCCGGCATATCGCATTGGTTATTGCTGTTTGTTCTGGTCCTTATCTGGGGCAGTTCCTTTATTTTGATGAAGCGGGGTCTCGACAGCTATGCATCGTCGCAGGTGGCGGCAATCCGCATTATGCTTACTTCACTCGTGCTAATGCCGGTAGCATTCATGCGCATGAAACGCATCACGCTTAAAGAGTTCGGATTGATTACGCTGACAGGCATTACCGGAAACGGCATTCCGGCATTTCTTTTTACCTACGCCCAAACAGGCATTGATAGTTCTACTGCGGGCATTCTGAATTCATTAACACCATTATCAACCATGGTGCTTGGTTTGATTTTTTTTAAATATAAGATGAAATGGTACAATGCAGCAGGTGTTTTTATTGGTCTGGCGGGCACTGCCGGATTGCTGAGTATGAGTGGGGGCAAAGACTTTATTTTTAACTTTCACTACGGTATTTTCATACTGCTTGCAACAATTTTGTACGCGCTTAACCTGAATATCATCAAGCGCTATCTTAAGAACACCGATTCGCTTACCATTGCCTCATTTGCATTTTTTGCCATCGGCCCTTTTGCCGCCATGTATCTTTTTGGTTTTACTCCGTTTATACCCGTTTTAATCTCCGGTAGCGCAGCACTTGTCAGCTTCGGTTATATAGCAATTCTTGCAATTGTGGGCACTGCCCTTGCGACTGTGTTGTATAACATGATGATTAAACGCACCAATGTTGTATTTGCGGCAAGCGTCACGTATCTGATGCCGGTCGTATCGCTGATGTGGGGAATCGGCGATGGTGAAGTGTTCGAAGTGGTATACCTGGTCTGGATATTCCTGATTCTGTTTGGCGTTTATCTGGTCAATAAAAAGCATGAAAATCTAAAAAAAAACAGCAAAAATTGATTGTTATTGTGCCTGCCAATCTGCAATAAATTCTCTTTTTTGCAGTTATCCTGAATTATTCGGGTTAAATTTGCACTTAAGTATCCCAGCAAGCTAAAATGAGAAAAAATATCCTGATTCTGTTTGTCTCGGTAATATTGTTACCTATTGTCGGTATCGCTCAAGAAGTGAGTCTTGGCAACTGGCGCGTACACCTTCCTTATAAAAAATGCATCAATGTGGCGCAGATTGGTAAGCATATCTATTGTGCTACACCCTATTCTCTTTTTTACTACAATAAGGAAGATAACAGCGTCAACATGCTGAACCGTGTGAATGGTCTTTCTGACGTTGAATTGAGCACAATTGAATATAGCGCGTCAAACAAAACGCTGGTAATAGCTTATAAAAATGCCAATATTGACCTTTTAAGAGAGGGCAGCGGTATCACCAATATTTCGGACATAAAACGTAAACAGCTATACGGAAATAAAACCATCAATAATGTTATTTTTATTGGCGATTACGCATATTTTGCTTGTGGTTTTGGCATTGTAGTTCTTGACTTAACCCGTGATGAGATTCGCGAAACATGGTATATTGGTCCGGGAGGGAATGCTATAGACGTGCTGGATCTGGCTTTCGACGGTTCAAAGTTGTACGCGGCTACAGAAAAAGGCATTTATGTTGCGAACTTCAATAGTCCCAATCTTGCGAATTATGCAAATTGGACAAAAGATACAACACTTAACAGTCCTGACGCTTCCTACAATTCAATTGCATCCTTTCAAGGAACTGTTTTTGCAAACAGGGTTGTGCCGGGTTACGGACTGGATACGCTTTTTAAAAACAATGGAAGCGGATGGACCCGTGCTGATATAACCCGTATTGATGATGTGAGCAATATGCGGGTTTCTCAGAATCGTCTGCATGTTTGTTACAATACCAATGCGGTAATCTATTTTAATCCCGATTCCATTATGGATATCGTCTGGTCTTACAATCCGGGCGATCCACAGCCAAGTGCTGCTCTTACCGATGAAGAAGACAAGGTTTGGATTGCCGACGGAAATCGCGGGCTTATGGTTCATAAAGGATGGGACAATGAAGAAATACAACTCAACGGACCCGGAAGTACCGACGTTTTTAGTATGGACTGTAAAGACGGTGCTCTGTATGTCGCTCCCGGCAGCATAGGCTCATCGTGGGGAAATGCCTATAACGTCCGCGGACCTTATGCCTTTATCGGAGAAAAGTGGTTCACCCTCAAAGATGCTAATCCATCACTCGATACCATTTTTGATATTCTTTCAGTTGCAATTGACCCATCGAACACGAATAGAATGTATGCCGGATCATGGGGTAACGGGCTATGCGAATTTAATGGTGGAATTCTTACGCAGGTTTACACTTACACAAACAGCCCGCTTCAAAGACCGGGTGCAGGGACATGGCTTGGCGTTGGCGGTTTATGTTTTGATAAAGACAATAATCTGTGGATGTCAAATTCGCAAAGCGACAAGCTGTTAAAAGTGCTTAAACCGAACGGAACCTGGGATTCGTATAATGTGGGAGTTGCCAGCAGCGATGCCCGGGCAAGTACCGTAATGATTGATAAAAATAACTTCAAATGGGTGCTGCTTACGCGATACAATGGGCTCGTGGTATTTTCTGATAATAATACACTCAGCGATAAATCAGACGACCATTCAAAAGTCTTGCATACAGGGCTTGGTAACGGTAACCTGCCCAGCGATAATGTGACAGCCATTGCCTGTGACAGGGATGGTGAGGTCTGGATTGGAACCGACAAAGGAATTGCTGTTTTTTATAGCCCCGAAAATATGTTCAGCGGTCAGAATTTCGATGCTCAGGTAATTACTCTTGTTCAGGACAGCACCGCACAGCACCTGTTGGAATTCGAAACAGTTACTGCCATTACCGTTGACGGCTCAAATAAAAAATGGATAGGCACCGAAAAGGCCGGCGTATTTCTGATGAGTGCCGACGGTACAGAGGAGTTGCAGCACTTTACCGTTGAAAACAGTCCGCTGCTTTCAAATACCATCACTAGCATTGTTATCAATGAACAAACCGGTGAAGTGTACTTTGGAACTGCAAAAGGAATTATTTCATACCGTGGATTTGCAACGGCCGGAAGTGAAAAGTTTGAAGGCGTTTATGCCTACCCGAATCCTGTTCGTGAAGGCTATACCGGCTCTATCGGAATTAAGGGATTGGTTACCGATGCCATTGTAAAGATTACAGATATTACCGGAACGCTAATCTATGAAACGAAAGCCGAGGGCGGGCAGGCCATCTGGAACGGTTGTAACTACGATGGTAAAAAAGCAAAATCAGGGGTGTACCTCGTTTTCTGCAGCAGCGAAGATGCCAAAGAAAAAATGGTGACCAAGATATTGATCATAAATTAACGCCGCAGTTGTCATCGCCTTTCCTTGCGAAATAAGCATTTTCAAAAAATATTCTTCATGCTTCAAACCAGCCGCGGCATTGTTCTTCAGCAGATAAAATACTCTGAAACGGCACTTATCGTTAAAATTTACACTGCCGGCGCGGGACTTAAATCGTTCATGATTCACGGTGCCCGGAAAAAAAATGCAAAGATCAGATCAATACATTTGCAGCACCTGAGTCTGGTTGAAATTGTTTTTAATAATCGTGATAATGCCGGTCTGCAGCATTTGCGGGAATTGTCGCCTGTCTGTTCTTTCACCGGCATTCCTTTCGATATCCGCAAAAGCTCGGTAGCATTGTTCATCAATGAGCTTATCCTTAAATCTGTCCGCGAAGAAGAGCCCAACCAACACCTGTTTGATTTTCTGTTCCATTCCATACAGTTACTGGATACCACAAATGATAACACGGCTAATTTTCATCTGCTCTTTGCCGTTAAACTCTCCCGATATTTAGGATTTTACCCTTCCGGAGAATATTCCGAAACTACACCGCTCTTTAATCTTGGTGAAGGCGTGTTCTGCAGTTTGAATTCGCAGCCCGAAAGTTCTCTTGATGGAATTTCCGCAAAGCATCTCAATATGCTAATACATTGCGATTACAGCAGTTTCGGCACCTTGAATATAGGGAAAAACCAGCGACAGGAATTGCTTGCCGGTATTGTAAGTTATTATAAAATGCATATTGCAGGATTTGGCGAAATGAAATCCTTGTCAGTGCTTACAGAAGTGATGAGCTAGCAGGATTTTTTTTATATTTGACCACAAGTATTTATTCATGGCATTGCAAAAAATCATAAAAACCGGTCTGTTTTGCGGATCATTTAATCCTATCCACACAGGGCATATGGTAATCGCAAGTTACATGGCCGGATTTACTGATTTGGATGAAGTTTGGTTTGTGGTTTCGCCACAAAATCCGCTTAAGAAAAAAGAGTCATTATTGGGCGATTTGCATCGTCTGGCCATGGTTAATATTGCTATTGAAGACGACCGCCGCTTCAAATCTTCCGGCATAGAATTTAAACTTCCTCGCCCAAGTTACACTGTGAATACACTGGCGGCACTGATGGAGAAATATCCCAACAGACAATTTGCGCTTATTATGGGTTCCGACAACCTTCAAACCTTTAATAAATGGAGGAATTATGAAAAGATACTCAGCGAACATACGCTATATATATATCCGCGTCCCGGTTTTGATGGAGGCGAATTTCGTACACATCCATCCGTACTATGGACGGAGGCTCCACTGATGGAAATCTCCTCAACCTTTATCCGGCATGCCATTGCCGGGAAAAAAGATGTCAGTTATATGCTGCAGCCCACGGTATATAAGTATATCAAAGAAATGCATTTTTATTCTGAGCGTTTTGGTGAATAATCTTGCATCACTCAATTATCACATAATGAGTGTTTTGCGAAATATTTAGAAAAAAATAACCTTTCGATGCTTGTTTTCCTCTTCTTTTATCGTTTATATTTACCCAAAATTTACTGAATGACGCTGGAAGAATTTGACAGGCTGCCCATGACCGAAAAGGTTCATAAAACCTTTGAATTGGGCGATGACCTTGGTCGGCGGAATTATCTGTACTACCAGGTACGGCTTTATATGATTGATGATTTCTACGTTGAGATATGGTATCATCCTAATCTTACCAAGATTGAAAGGGTGGAAATTATTTCATCAGAAGATGTATTTGCTCATTACTACGAGCAAATCGACATCTCGGATGCGCTGAGCGTGATATAATATCCCGTTTCTTTAGTACTTTCGCATCCTGAAATTTCTACCGATTACTTTTATCAAGGATACCATGATGCTTCCCGATATTGCAATAGCGGATTATGACTACGGTTTGCCCGATGAAAAAATTGCCCGTCAAGGTCTTGAAAAGCGCGATTGTTCAAAATTGCTTATCCTGAATCAAGATACTGTTTCAGAAGATGTTTTTATAAATATCAGCAATCATCTTCCATCTGAAAGTATCCTTATTTTTAATGATACCAAAGTCATTCACGCACGTTTGTTGTTTACAAAACCCAGCGGTGCGGCCATTGAAATATTTTGCATTGAGCCTCACGGGCCGGAACGTGAGATTCAGCATGCCATGCAGCAAAAAGGCTGGTGCGAATGGAAATGCATGGTTGGAAATGCGCGCAAATGGAAATCGGGAGCCCTTACCATGAGTTTCAGTATTGATGGCTCGGAATATTTACTGCATGCCGAAATGCTGGGTACTGAAGCTGAAACCCGCATCATTCGCTTAAGCTGGGAACCGGACAATCTTACTTTTGCCGAAGTGTTGCAGAACACGGGGCAGGTTCCCTTGCCTCCATACATGACACGCGCTGCAACCGCGGATGATGTTTCGCGTTACCAAACGGTATATGCAGCCCATGATGGCTCTGTTGCTGCGCCAACTGCCGGGTTGCATTTTACGGAAAGTGTTTTTAAATCTCTTGCTGAAAAAGATATTCAAACAGCTGCGGTTACGCTTCATGTGGGTGCCGGCACGTTCAAACCTGTATCGTCTGATATGGTGAGTGGACACAGTATGCATAATGAGCAAATAATAATTCGCCGTGAATTGCTCAACGCTATTGCAACAAAAGGCTCACGAAAAATTATTGCCGTAGGAACTACCACACTGCGTTCGCTCGAAACTATTTACCATCTTGGCTGTGGTTGCATCATAAACGGCAATCCGGTGAATCATTTGGAACAATGGGATGCTTATAAAGATAAGGATACTGTTGAAGTGGAAATGACGCAGGCAGCATCGGCACTGCTGCATTATATGGACAAATCGGGAATCGAAACCTTTCATGCAAGCACACAGCTTATGATTGTTCCTGGCTATCAGATTCGTTCTGCCGATGTACTTATAACTAATTTTCATCAGCCCAAAAGCACCTTACTGCTGCTCATTGCCGCATTTGTGGGTGAGGCATGGCGCGAGGCATATGCCTATGCTTTATCACACGATTTCCGGTTTTTAAGCTACGGCGATTCCTGCCTTTTTTTCAAAAAAGCATAAAAAATTCACTTCGGATTTCATTAAACTTTGCTGCTTACTTTCTTTACCATCGCATCTTTCCATGATGAGAATGTCCCGTCAAGGATGTGCTTTCGGGCTTCACGAACGAGCCAGAGATAAAAAGCGAGGTTGTGCTGACTGGCTATCATAGCACCCAGCATTTCGCCGGCAACAAACAGGTGACGCAGATAAGCCTTGGTATAATGGACATCCACGTATGAGTTTGCATTTGCATCAATCGGAGAGAAGTCATCTTTCCATTTTTCATTGCGGATGTTTATTACGCCTTCGCTTGTGAAAAGCCAGCCGTTACGGCCGTTTCGTGTGGGCATCACACAATCAAACATATCGATTCCCAATGCAATGCCTTCAAGAATATTTGCCGGAGTGCCTACGCCCATAAGGTAACGCGGCTTATCAGCCGGAAGAATGCCGCAAACGAGTTCCGTCATTTCATACATTACTTCGGCCGGTTCGCCTACAGACAAGCCTCCGATAGCATTTCCCTCGCGACATTGAGCTGCAATGGCTTCTGCCGATTGTATTCTAAGATCGCGGTACACACTTCCTTGCACTATGGGAAATAGTGTTTGACTATGACCGTAAAGCGGTTCTGTTTTATCAAAATGATCACAGCAGCGCTGTAACCATTTATGCGTTACTTCCATTGATTTTCGTGCATAGTCGTATTCGCATGGAAAGGGAGTGCACTCGTCGAAAGCCATCATGATATCGGCACCAATAATGCGCTGCACATCCATCACACTTTCGGGTGTAAAGGTGTGTTTTGAGCCGTCGATATGAGAGCGGAACTCAACACCGTCTTTCTGAATTTTGCGCATTTCAGTGAGAGAATATACCTGATATCCGCCGCTGTCGGTGAGAATTGGTCCCGTCCAGCCTGCGAAGCCATGCAATCCACCTGCCCGTTTCAGAATATCAAGACCTGGACGAAGAAAAAGGTGGTAGGTATTTCCTAATATTATTTGCGCGTGGATGTCGTCACTAAGGTCTCTGCGATGTATTGCTTTCACTGTGCCGGCTGTTCCCACCGGCATGAAAATGGGCGTTTCAATAGAGCCATGTGAGGTTTCCATCACGCCGGCTCGTGCCGACGATTTTGTATCAGTTCCCGTAAGAGAGAATTTCATGCAATAAAATTTTGGCAAAGATAATTCAAATGATGGTAGTGTTAACTATGCGAAGCAGCAGGCCGCACTACCTCATCCCGATTTTACAGACACACAGCTTTGTTCGAATAGAAGTCTTACAGGGAGGCTTATTTTGATAATGCTACATTTTAACATTTACAGGTTTATAAGTTTTTTAATTAAGGGTGTAATATGTGTACTATAAAAATACTTTTGCATCGGAAAAGATAATGTGCAGATGTTTACTCCCCTTATTACCAATGATTATCGCATAGAGCTGTTATTGTACGGTTATATGCTGGCTGCTGCAATCCAGTTTATTTATATCTGGTTTGTGTTTGGCCGATTCGCCTTTTTCAAAAAAAAAACGGAAGCATCTGCTGTATTGCCCCCTGTATCGGTAGTTATTGCTGCTAAAAATGAGTACTTCAATTTAAACCGTAATCTCCCATTGATTTTAGCGCAGGACTATCCCAACTTTGAAGTTGTGGTAGTGAATGATGCTTCTGATGACGACAGCCCTGAGCTGTTGAAGAATTTTTCGAGGGAGCACGAAAACCTGAATGTGCTTACGATTCAAGAGAATCTGAATTTTTTTCGTGGTAAGAAATTCCCGCTTGCGCTGGGTATCAAAGCAGCAAAAAATGATTTGTTGTTATTGACTGATGCGGATTGCAGGCCTTCGGGCAATTTCTGGATCAGGGAAATGATGACAAATTTTGGAGATAAGAATACGCAGATAGTTATTGGATTTGGAGGCTACGAGCGTAAAAGCGGATTGCTGAATAAACTGATTCGTTTTGATACACTTCAAATCGCAATGCAGTATTTTTCGATGACACTGAATGGAAATCCATACATGGGAGTTGGTCGTAATCTCGCTTACCGCAAATCTTTCTTCAACGAAAAAAAAGGCTTTATTTCTCATTATCAGGTTCCATCGGGCGACGACGACTTGTTTATTAACAGCAATGCAACGAAACAAAATACTACCATAGAATGGCGACCCGACAGCCAAACTGTATCTTATCCAAAAACAAGTTTTTCATCATGGTGGACGCAGAAAAGGCGGCACTTGAGAACCGGTAAGTTCTATAAGTTCAAACATAAGTCGATACTTGGAATACATTATCTGTCGCAATTATCATACTTCGCGTTACTGGCGGTAATACTTATTTTTGCAAGAGATATCATAACGCTCGGAATTGTACTTGGTATTCTGGTATTGCGTATTTTAAGTCAAATGCTGGTGGTAAAAAAAACGATGAATAAAGTGAAAGAAAAGAATTTATTACTATTTTCGCCAGTGTTTGAATTGTTTTTCATGATTATAAATCCGTTGTTAGCATTATCAAACATCTTCGACAAGGAAAGTAGATGGAAATAGCAATCAATCTTACGGATAAAGCCCAGCGCGATCTCAGGCTCGTGCAGCGCGCCATTGACCATGGCGACCAGAAGGCATATGCCGAACTGATGAATCATTACAAAGATACCATCTACTTCATGTTGCTTAAAATGACGAATAACCCTGACGATGCTGATGATCTCACCATCGAAGCATTTGGTAAGGCTTTTAAAAAACTTCATCAGTACACTCCCGATTACGCATTCAGCACATGGCTGTTTAAAATTGCTTCAAATAACTGCATCGATTTTATCCGCAAAAAGAAAAAAGATTTACTTTCCATTGACAAATCTTACGGAAATGAAGAAGGCGTTGAGCTTTCGCAGATGCTTCCTTCCAACACTCCCGACCCGGAAGAAAAATTTATTGAAGCTCAGAAAATAAAAACAATGCGCGAAGTGGTGGAAAAATTGAAACCGCACTACAGAAAATTAGTGGAGCTCAGGTATTTTGAAGAACTTTCGTATGAAGAAATTTCAGATGAACTTAAACTGCCCTTGGGTACTGTTAAAGCGCAACTGTTCAGAGCGCGGGAATTTCTTTACAATATCATGAAAAATTCTGAAGGCAAGATCTGACGAAGCTTTCATCGACCACATTCCATCAATATTTATTCCATCGTAATTTATATCCTGAAGCAATGAAGGAAGAAATAATCATATCACTGGTGAATGCTCAGCGGGCATTTTTTAATTCGGGAACGACAAGAAGCCTTGAATGGCGAAGACTTCAGCTTAAAGCACTTAAAAAGATGCTGCAGGAAAATGAAGAGCAGATTGTTGAGGCGCTGCATCTTGATATGGGAAAACCTTTGTTTGAAGCGGAGTTCAGTGAGGTGCAGGTACTTTTTCACGAAGTAGATACGGTACTCAAAAACCTGTATGCATGGATGCAGCCTGAGGCGGCAGCCACACCATCGCTCCATTTTCCGGGCAGTAGTATGGTAGTGAAAGAGCCATTTGGAATAGTGCTGATTATGGCGCCATGGAATTATCCTTTTCAGTTGCTTATCGCGCCGCTTATTGGTGCTCTCGCTGCCGGTAATACTGCGATACTTAAACCTTCGAGTGTAACAGTTAATACTTCCGGTATAATCGCACAGCTTATTCCGAAGTACTTTAGGCCTGAATGTGTTTCTGTTGTTGAGTGCAGCGGCGATGAGGCCAACATACTGCTGCTTCAGAAATACGATTATATCTTTTACACCGGAAGTGCCTATGCAGGGCGCATTGTAATGGAAGCCGCGGCAAAACATCTAACGCCTGTAACGCTGGAATTGGGAGGCAAAAGCCCATGCATTGTGGATAAGCACACAAACATCCGTCAAACGGCCAGAAAAATTTGCTGGGGTAAATTCTTCAATGCCGGGCAAACCTGTATTGCACCTGATTATATTTTAGTACATCGTGATATTAAAGAAGCACTGCTTGCCGAAATGAAAAAAGTGCTCATCGGATTCTATGGCACTGAGCCTTCGCAAAGCAAAAGCTATGCACGCATTTGTAATGAAAAACACTTCGACCGCCTCGTAACACTGCTTAACGAAGGAGACATTATTGCAGGCGGTCAGCATCAGCGAACAGAAAAATATATTGCACCTACAATCATTGACAGCATCAGTTGGGAATCGGCAATCATGGCCGATGAGATATTCGGCCCAATTATGCCGGTTATCACTTATTCGGATCTTGATGCTGTTCTTCAAATGATAAATGCCCGCCCCAAGCCATTAGCATTATACATCTTTTCGCGTTCAGGCACGTTTAAAAATAAAATAATATCGGGTACTTCATCAGGGGGCGTTTGTATTAATGATACCCTCAGCCATTTTACAACTAACCTGCTTCCCTTTGGCGGCGTAGGAGAGAGCGGAATGGGGCAATACCACGGAAAGTATAGCTTCAGCGCCTTTTCGCATTCCAAGCCCGTGCTGAGTAAATCATTTTTCTTTGATATTCCTTTGAGATATCCGCCTTATCGCAAAATCGGAGGTTTGATGAAAAAGATTATCCGAAGCATCAGCTGAACCTGATGAGCCGGTTTTGAGTGTGGATTTTTAACCGCGTTTTCGTATCTTTGCAACCTATTTGCAAGCCATATCATGGAAATTCAATCAATAAAACAGCGCTTCGGGATTATTGGTAATTCACCATTACTCGAAAATGCAATTAATATTGCACGGCAGGTAGCACCCACCGATATCAGCGTGCTGATAACCGGCGAAAGCGGTACCGGGAAGGAGTTTTTTCCTCAGATTATTCACCAGCTTAGTGCGCGCAAACACGGGCAGTATATTGCTGTGAATTGCGGCGCTATTCCCGAAGGTACCATTGACTCCGAATTGTTCGGTCATGAAAAAGGTTCGTTTACCGGGGCACATGAGGCACGCAAGGGCTATTTTGAAGTGGCTAACGGCGGCACCATCTTTCTTGATGAGGTTGCCGAACTTCCGCTGCAAACGCAGGTAAGGCTGCTGCGCGTGCTCGAATCGGGCGAGTTTCTGAAAGTGGGCTCGTCGAAGGTAATAAAAACAAATGTCCGCATCATTGCGGCGACAAATATCAATATTCCTATTGCTATTCAACAGGGGAAATTCAGAGAAGACCTGTATTACAGGCTGAACTCTGTGCCCATCTTCATGCCGCCATTGCGTGAACGCAAAGAAGACATCATTTTGTTGTTCCGCAAATTTGCTTCTGACTTCGCAGAAAAATATAAAATGCCATCGCTACAGCTGGAAGAAGATGGTCAGGGACTGCTGTTAAACTACCGTTGGCCGGGAAATATCAGGCAGTTGAAGAACATCACCGAGCAAATATCAATCATCGAAAAAACAAGGCTCGTAACAGCTTCAACGTTGGTTAGATATCTTCCGGAAATACAGGAGTCGAAATTGCCGGTGCCTTTTAAAAAGGATCATGAAGGAGAAATCTCGGAACGTGATATTTTGTACCGCGTGCTTTTTGAGATGCGCAAAGATATCAGCGACCTGAAGCAACTGGTGGGCGAAATTATCAAAACCGAAGGTCTGTCACTTGATGTGAACGATAACGATACTCAGGTGATGAAGAAGTTTACTGCCGAATACGATTCGTATATGCGCGATAATAATTCCGTTACCATCCACCATTCGTCTCCCGAAAGTGCATCGGAGCCGCTTGATGACTCAGTTGTGCTGGAAGAATCGCTTTCCCTTACCGATCGCGAAAAAGACCTGATTAAACGGGCACTTGAAAAATATAAAGGCAAACGCAAAAATGCGGCAGCGGAACTTGGAATTTCTGAACGCACCTTGTATCGCAAAATTAAGGAATACGACATCGACCAGTAGATTAATCCCAATAATGTCCTTACCGGGATAACATGATAATAGCCGTCAACACCCGCTTATTGCTTAAAGACCGTCTCGAAGGGATTGGCTGGTTTACGTTTGAAACACTCAAGCGAATAACCAGTGCTCACAAAGAACATCAATTTTATTTTATCTTCGACCGCCCGTACAGCAAGGATTTTATATTTTCTGAGAATGTCAGACCGGTCATTATCGGTCCACAGGCAAGGCATCCGTTTCTGTTTTATCTCTGGTTTGAATATTCATTACCACGCATGCTTCGTAAGGTTAATGCCGATCTTTTTATTTCGCCCGACGGCTATTGTTCGCTGTCAACAAAAGTTCCGTCAGTTGCGGTAATGCACGATTTAAATTTCGAACATTATCCGAACGACCTGCCATGGCTGGTTCGCAAATATTATCGTTATTTTTTTCCCCGCTTTGCGCGGAAAGCTGCACGAATTGCAACTGTTTCAGAATTTTCGAAAAACGATATTTGTAAAACATACAATGTTCCGGAATCACTGATTGACGTGGTTTATAACGGCGCCGGAGCCCATTTTCACCCGATTTCAGAATCGGAAAAACAAAGAACGAAGCAAAAATTTGCCGGTGGTCATGATTATTTCATTTTTGTGGGCGCGCTGCATCCACGCAAAAATCTGAAAAATCTTTTTCTGGCTTATGAACTATTCAGAAAATCTAGTCCGCAAGAGGTAAAGCTATTAATTGCCGGTGCCAAGAAATGGTGGACTTCTGAAATTGAGCGTATTTACAGCAATATGCACTACCGTGATGATGTCATTTTTGCGGGTCGCCTTTCAGCCCATGAATTAAATGAAGCCATCGGTGCTTCCTCTGCAATGACGTATGTTTCATGCTTCGAAGGATTCGGCATTCCTATCCTGGAAGCGTTTCACTGCGGGGTACCGGTAATCACGTCAAATATTACATCTATGCCTGAAGTGGCGGGCGATGCCGCTCTACTCATCGATCCGTTCTCACCTGCCTCTATTGCAGATGCCATGAACAGGATTGTTTCAGAGAATGGACTTGCCGCTGAGCTGATTCAAAAAGGAAATCAGCGAAAAACATTTTTCAGCTGGGATAAAACCGCGGAAAATCTTTGGAAATCGATTGAAAAATGTTTGCCTTCCGAAACAAATCAGTCGTGATGATATTTTTCGTTTTTCAGAATGGTCATGGCACGGTATAATTGCTCTGCAAATACCAGACGCACCATCTGATGCGGAAACGTCATTTTTGAAAGCGCGATTTTAGCATGTGCCTTTTTATAAACACTTTCCGAAAAACCGAACGCACCGCCCACTACAAACATCAGATGGCGTGTGCCTGCATTCATCTTTGACTGCACAAATTCTGCAAATTCTGTGGAGGTAAATTCGCGGCCACGCTCATCGAGCAGCACCGCAGCGTCTGCTTTTTCCATGTGCTGCGATATTGCAATGCCTTCTTTTTCCTTAATCTGCGCATGGCTGAGCGCCCCTATATTTTTAAGCGCGGGAATCACAATCGTTTCAAACGGAACGTAGAATTTCAACCGCTTTTCATATTCGGCAATTGCTTTTTGAATGTTTGCATCATCGGTCTTGCCGGTCAGCAGCAGCGATATTTTCATTATTGCAATTCTTATGTTGAGGCAATCAAAAATACACAGAATTTTCGTGGACAGCGTCGCACTTTTTGTTATTCAGGTGAGCCTGATGCAAAGAAAGGTCAGTGAACCTGTCGAATGGCCCTGCCCAAACTGGAATTGAACTAACGATGAAGTAAATCTGCCGCACAAAGTCATATTCCAATTTCTTTTCGTATTTTTGACCATTCAGCATGCTGTTTTTGTTGTTTAAGTGGCTTGATTATTGCTTTATCTGCAAACAAAATCATCAAAAATGAAATATTTAGCATTCATATCGCTCCTTTTCGCCGGACTTCATTTATCGGCAACGCCCATTGATTCCACTATAAATATTGACCAACAGGATATTAACGGAAGCATTGCCTCCTATATCCGTAGTGGTGATTCAAAGTCCTTAGCCAATTACTTCAGTGCCACGCTCGACCTCACTGTTCCCGGCAACGAAGGTACCTACAGCAAATCACAGGCTGAGATTATCGTTAAAAATTTCTTTTCACAATACGCACCGGTTACCTTTACGGTAAATCAGCAGGGTTCATCGGGCGAAGGCTCACAGTTTGCCATTGGCACATTAAAAACAGCATCCGGCAGCTTCAGGGCATATTACCTGTTGAAGAAATCGGCCGGGCAACAATTAATCGTAGTGCTGCAATTTGAAGAGGAATAATCCGTTTTAGGATGAATGAGTTTTATCTTTTTCTGAAGATTCAATAGATATTATGATGGAACAAATGACGGTCGATAACCTGATAGCAATCGCGCTGAAGGAAGATATTGGCGATGGTGACCATACTACACTTGCCACGATTCCCGATGGAGTAAGAGGCGCAGTAAGGCTGCTTGTGAAAGAAGACGGAATACTTGCCGGGGTTGAAGTTGCACAATTGATTTACAGACAGTTCGACCCGTCTATGGTTATGAACATTCTGATTCAGGATGGCACGGCCGTTAAGAAGGGCGATATTGCATTTATTGTTGAAGGTCCGGAGCGCTCATTGCTCACAACAGAGCGCCTGGTGCTTAATTTTATGCAGCGCATGAGTGGTATAGCCACCGAAACCCATAAATACGTGGAATGCCTTCAGGGTTTAAATACGAAAATTCTGGATACACGAAAAACAACACCCAATATGCGTTGGTTTGAGAAAATGGCTGTACGTATCGGGGGCGGAGAGAACCACCGCATGGGGCTGTATGATATGATTATGATTAAGGATAATCACGTTGATTTTAGCGGAGGCATTGCAAATGCCATTCATACAACAAAAAAATATCTTGAAGCGATTGGCAAGGATCTTAAAATTGAGATTGAAGTAAGAAATTTCACAGAACTGGACGAAGTCATTGCTACGGGCGGCGTTGATCGAATCATGCTGGATAATTTTAATCCGCGGGATTTGAAAAAAGCTGTTGCGGTTATTGGTGAGTGCTACGAAACCGAAGCATCCGGAGGCATCACCTATTCCAATATCAGAGAATATGCTGAGTGCGGTGTAGATTATATTTCTGTCGGTGCCCTTACGCATCAAATCAAAAGTCTTGACCTGAGCCTGAAGGCTGTGGTGTAACCATTATAAGATTTATTGATGGCTGAGAAATTCCTGGAAAAAGTTAAGCGCTGGACGCCTGTGGCATCCTTATTAAAACTCTCGCGAACCATCGTATTGCCGGGTTTTGATAAAATGCCGCTTTATGATGTAGCCGCATTTTTTGTGCGTGGCTTGCTGAATGGCTCCATTACAACCCGTGCATCTTCCATTGCATTTAAATTTTTTGTAGCGTTGTTTCCTGCAATCATCTTTTTCTTTACACTGATTCCTTATATTCCTGTTGCGGGTTTTCACGATACGTTGCTCGCCACTATTCAGGATTTGCTTCCGCAGAATGTTTATGTTATCGTAAAATCAACAATTGAAGATATTGTAATGCGGCAGCACGGCGGGTTGCTCTCAGTGGGTTTTGTAATGGCATTGTATTTTTCACTGACAGGTGTACTGGGCGTTATAACCGCGTTCAACGCTACTTATCACAGCATTGAAACACGTAAAATGTGGCAGCAGTATCTGGTTTCATTGGTACTTGTTATCATACTTCTGGTCATTACTTCCATTGCAATTTCGCTCATTATTATAGGAACAGCGGGGTTAAAATACTTTGTTATTCACGGCTTTCTTACCAGCAACCTGGTCATTTATCTCATCACGGCGGGCAAATGGATTGTGGCAATTCTGATGGTCTTTTTCGGGATATCATTTCTTTATTATCTTGCCCCGGCGCGTAAAGAGCGCTTTCGGTTTATTTCTGCAGGCTCAACACTCGCAACAATACTTTGTATTGCTACTATCATCGGGTTCAATTTCTACGTAAATAATTTCGGAAAATACAATGCCGTTTACGGTTCTATCGGAACGCTGCTTGTAATTCTGATGTGGTTCTACCTGAATGCACTGGCACTACTGATAGGCTTTGAGCTCAATGCCAGTATCTCCGAGGCGCGTGAGCAGCGCGGTCAAAATGAAGAACTGGATTTCAAGGAGCAGTAGGTGCTATTCTTTATCGGCATACTGACCTATCATTTCATCATATTTTGCTTTGCCAAAAACCTTCATAAATTTCTGTTTCCCTTCGTCACTCATTTGAAAACAATGGGGTCGTTTAAAGCGTTTATCGCGATGTATGCTTTCGGCCTCTTTTATAATTTCAGATGTGGGCGCATTTCCCGGAACGCAGTATTGATAGGCTTTTCGCATCAGTTCGATGGAGTCATCGGAATGCCACATATGTCCGTATGATAACTCTTCAAGATAAAGTGCATCTTTGAAAACATCGTCCCAGTTCATACCGAAATATTCACCAAGAATTTTTTCCCGGTAACGGAAGAATCCGGGATTGCATTCTTTGGTACGTCTTATATTTTTCATAGTGTATTCCATGCCTCGTACATCGGCCCAACGATCGTCGTGAGGAGCAAAATCACAATGCGCATCCACCCAGTCGTTCATCAGCTCAAGCAATTTATCCCACAGCCTGATTTTCAGACTTCGCATTGCATCTTCGGGTGCATATTCCCAATCGGTAAGTATGCGATGCAATCCAAGCAGAAAAGAATCGGGCATTCCGAAAGGCGATTTTGCTGCGAGTTCTTTATAATATGCAATCATGACATTCGCTTTTTTCAAATAAACAGGCAATGGGAACATCTCGCCAATTTCACGTTCCGTCTCAAGTGCATCAAGCGTGAGCGCACTTCCGTCCATGGCACGGTAAATTCCTTTTTCTTCGCAGGTGCGTAAAAATACAGGATAAGAAATTCCGGATCGTCCGAGGGCGATTACTTCCTGCAAAAGCGGTATTATTTTTTCTCCCGCGGGAGTGTCTTTAAGGCTGACAATTGAATCTTGGTACGACTTTATAGTCATCTCAAGCAATTCGCTGTCGTCTGTAACTTTCGAATATTTTTTTCTTCCTTCCTCGGCTAATACCTCACCGTATGCCGTGCTGAAACCAACATACAGACCTTCGGTATTGAGTCTGGTCGAGAACGATGTCATATCGTCCATTTCTGCTGCATATTGTTCCATTTTATCCAGTGCGGCCTTCATGCGGTCAAACGCTTCACCCGAAAGGTTTTGAGCCGCCAGGTCGTTGTACATGGTTCTGAAAGTGCCGAGAATAGCATCGGCCATGGTTTTTTCTATAGGCATATTAAATCCCTTTCAGCTTTTTGAATTGTTCAATTCGTTTAATAATCATGGCATCGGGCACCGGAATAAGGCGTCGGTGGCGGTCTTCCCATATCAGGTCAACATCAAATTCCCAATCGGGTTTCCATTCCCGTGCCCGGAACAGATACTGCTCTTTCCAGATTCTTCGGTCTTCTTCAACGCGTTCTTGCGCCCAGTCAGTAAATTCTTTTCTCCATTCGGAAGGTATTTCGGCATTTTCCCACACTTCAAGATTTTCGAGCATCATAAAATCCGAATAAAAAACGGAGGTAAACAGATCAACGGAAATCTCGATATTCGTTTTTGTCTCTATTTCGTTGACTTTGCTGATGATGTCCATGTCGGATGTAGCGGAATCCAACATGTCCAGAATGCGTTCCGACGATTTTACTCTTATCTTTTCAAGGAGCTCGTCATTCAGCTTTTTTCGGGCGGTTTCTTTATCGCGTACTTGTGCTTTCGCATTGTTCAGTGCAAGCTGTCCGCGCTCCATTTTCTCTTTAAATTCCTCCAGTGTTGATGAGGATTCAAGCGCTTCGCAAATAGCTTTTTCAGCTTGAAAGCTGTTTGTAAACACCGGGTCATTCCGGTATTTTTCCATGCGTACACGGTAGTACTCCAGGTATTCCTGTTGCCTTTGTTCCATGATAAAAAATTTAAATTCGCAATTATGCTGAAGGCAAACGCCTTTTAACTCATTTTTTGGTGAAATTTACAGACTTGTTGTCGTAGTTGAGCCAGTATTTGCCCTTTTCAAAGTCTTGCACTTCAATTTCCTTGCCGTAACCTTCACTGATGAAATTTCCTGTAAGGTCAAAAATCTCCCACATGGTTTCAGCCGAGAATACAATTTTATCAACCACTTTCAGCGATTCAATTGTTATCTCCGGATTTTTAGAAGTGTATTTTATGGATTTGGAGTAAACGGGATTTCCGGTATTATCGGTATGTACAATCCGAAACGTATTTATACCTGAGTGCGGATGAGTTTCAAAACTGAATTGTTCTTTTTTTACGGTATCCTGTGTAGGCACTTCGCTTATCTGCATCCATTTGTTCCACCGATACTGTTCAACAATAAAAGCATCTTCGCCAATATCGCCTTTGATGGTCCAGTTAAGTTTGGCTGTTTTATCTGCTTTTGCAGATAAAAACGAAAATTGCTGCTTTACTGCAAGTGCTTTTGGGTTGATGACAGTGGGAGTGCAGCCTGCCGTATGTTTTATCACCACAGTTACAGGCTCACCGGTCTTGAGTTCCAGCAACGACAGATCTATTTCAAACGAGTTAGAACGGAGCTCGTCGCTGGTCGGTTTGTTATTTACCAGCACCTGAGTTACACAAAAACCGGCACCGACGGATGGATTCATTACATAAAGGTTGAATCCGTAATAATTCCCTTTAACCACAACATCATCCTGTGCCATGGCAAATAAAGGAAGGCAAAGTATCAGGAGTAAAAATGATTTCCGCATAACAGTATTTTTATATACAAACCTACACAATTCTGACGATTTGGTCAATAATTATTCGGTAAGGTTTTCAGCAAAATTATGAACGGGATTAATTGTTTTTTTTATCTTTCATCTTATGTCTGAGCTCTATAATCATTTACTTAAACACTTCCATCAGGCGCTCCTTAACCTGCTCCGGCCTTATGCTGCGTATGCACTCACAATCCTTTGTTTTCCTGCATTTGCTGCATTTTTTATCCACTACGAAAACGGATGCATTGATTCCGACCGGGGCCCATCTTCCGGGATGCATGGGCCGTATCGGAGGAAAGATTCCCATAGCGTATTTTCCTACCGCTGCGGCTATATGCAGCGGCCCGGTGCTGCATGCAACCATGCCATCGGCAACAGCAATAAACGAAATCAACTCATCCAGTGTCAGCTTGCCGGTGAGGTCATGAACATGTTTGTATGGGGCAATTAAAGCGTCGTTCACTGATTCGCCTTCTTCTTTAGTACCCGTTATAAAAATGTTGAATTTTTCTGGTGGCAGTATTTCAATAAGCGAAGCAAAGTTTGAAACGCCCCATTCACGGGCACTTCCTTTCGACCCGGGATGTAGTATAAGATTGAATTGTTCGGCCTTCAGCAATTTTTTTGTTTCGGGTTTTGGAAGTCCGGGCTCTTGCAATCCGTAATAGGCGGGAATCTCATGTATGGGATATGTCGAAATGGCTCCGAATGGTATCAGTAACTTAAGGTTAAGTTGCGATTCGTGCCAGGGCGAATTTTTACGCGAGAGCCGGGTAAGTAAATTGCATGTGTGCCAGTGCCACAGCCGGTTTGTGGTGCCAAGACGAATTTTAATATGTGCTTTTTTGGCAGCGACCGCAATCGCTTTTACCGGGAAAACATGAATAATTACATCAGCATTTAATTGACGAAAAGCTTCGGCCTGCCCTGATTTATCGAGTCTCTTTATCTCATCCCAGTTGACAAATTCATCAACATTACTGCAGTGTTCAATAAGTGTTTTAGTATAGGTTTTTCCAAGAAAAATTATGGTGCATTCAGGATAGAGTTCTTTCAGAACGCCTGCCACGGGAAGGCTGAGCACAACATCGCCAATGCTGTCGGTACGGCTGATGATTACACGCTTCCCGTTAAGGTTGCGCTTACGCCTTTTTATAAAGATGCCTGAGCTTCGCATATTTTAAATAGGTTGCATAAGCCGAAATCCGGCAAATCGTGAATCCTGCACTACCGTCTAAAAATCCCAGACGGAACACATACATTCCTAAAAATTTGGCTATTGTCCGGATAAGCATTCCGGCAACAGTAATCTTTTTTTTCTTTGCGAAAAGAGCTGTCGATGCAATGTCTGTGAACTTAATGACTTGTTTGTGATGATCGTCGCGTGTGTAATATGAATAATGCAGAATGTCGCCTTTCAATAACTCCGTACCTGATCCGGCATCCATTTCATACTTGTCATGCGGATTGATTCCGCCCCAACGACCTTTGGTGCTGTCCCACAGCCGTAGTTTAGTGTCTGGATACCATCCGCAATGATGAATCCATTTACCGCAATAATTCGTAATTCGGCTCATCGAATAGCCGTCTGCATGCTTGTCGTTTTTTACTTCCTGAATAGATTGCCTCAACTCGTCAGAGAGTGCTTCATCAGCATCAAGCGAAAGGATAAATGGAAATTTTGCATGGGTGATGGCAAGGTTCTTTTGTTCAATATGCCCGTCGAACACATGTTGCACAACCCGTGCACCTAGCATTGCGGCAATTTCGCATGTGCGGTCTTTTGAAAATGAATCAAGGATTACTACATCATCGGCAATTCCTTCGACCGAGCGGATACAGCGTTCAATATTGCGCTCTTCATTGAAGGTGATAATTACAACCGATAATTTCGTTTGTTCCATTTTTCAAAAAAATACGTTGATGCTACGGCAATTCAGGGTATAAAAAATTATTGTACGGATATCGTTTGATATGCAATTTACGAACTTCTGAATACAGCATATCTCTGAACGTATCAATTTGTTTCTTTTTCGTTGCCGAAATAAAAATGCAGGGTGTATTCTCAGATGCCATCCACGATTGTTTCAATTCTTCAAAACTGAGGTTTTCTTTTGTTGCCGGAGTCAGGTCATCTTCATCCTTCACAACATAGGAATAGCGGTCAATTTTGTTGAATACCATGATGGTTGGCTTGTCGGCTGTACCGATGTCGGCCAGCGTTTGACGCGCTACGTTTATCTGTTCTTCAAAATCATTATGAGAAATATCCACAACATGTAACAGTAAGTCGGCTTCCCGCACTTCGTCCAGTGTTGATTTGAACGATTCAACCAGGTCGTGCGGCAGCTTACGAATAAATCCTACGGTGTCCGTCAGCAAAAACGGAAGGTTGCCAACCACCACTTTTCTGACGGTTGTATCAAGTGTCGCAAATAATTTATTCTCGGCAAAAACTTCCGATTTGCTCAACACATTCATGATCGTCGATTTGCCTACGTTGGTGTAGCCAACAAGTGCAACTCGTATCAGTCCTTCACGGTTTTTACGCTGTGTAACTTTTTGCTTATCGATGGTCTTCAGCTTTTCTTTAAGAAAAGTAATCCGGTCTTTGATAACACGACGGTCCGTTTCAATTTCTTTTTCACCGGGACCTTTCATACCGATACCGCCCTGTTGTTTTTCAAGGTGGGTCCACATCCCGGTAAGGCGTGGCAGCAGATACTGGTACTGGGCAAGCTCAACCTGTGTGCGTGCATACGACGTGCTGGCGCGGAATGCGAAAATGTCAAGGATGAGATTGTTGCGATCGAGGATTTTACAACTCAGCGCTTTTTCGAGATTCCGGATTTGCGAAGGCGACAGGGCATCATCAAAAATAGCCGTATTGATTTCATGTTCTTTGATGTATTCCGCTATTTCGAGAAGCTTTCCCGAGCCCACAAAGGTGCGCGAATCAGGCGATTCAACTTTTTGAATGAATCGCTTTATCTCTTTGCCGCCTGCTGTTTCAAGTAAAAATGCGAGTTCGTCCAGGTAAACGCCGGCGCGGTCCTTATCCTGTTTGGGCGTAACAAGCCCGATAAGCACTGCCCGTTCTTTATTGGTCTCTGTTTCTATCAAGGTAGAGTTTGGATTTATTTCTTTTTATTACCATTGGCAATAAAAAAGAAGGTGATGGCGGCAAATACACCGAAAATGGCAACAAACCGTCCATGCGAAAATGCGTAATATGAAATGATTTTATACAAGCATCCAATGAATAACAGTGCTGCGGAAAGCATTGTCAGCCCGCTTTTTTTCAGGAATCCGCCGATAAACAGCAGCATTCCGAAAAAGCCAAAAGCTACTGCGATATAAAAATTGGTGCTGCTGAAATTTGGCGTACGGTATTCAACAAAAAAACAAATATACACAATGAGCAGAACCGCGAGGCGCAGCATCCAGGTTGACAACGGAAACAATGTTTTTATAGGTTCCATAAGGACGCAAATGGTTAATATCAGCAAAGATACGAATTTCTTATCAGAATGCCCTGTTCATGAGTTATGCCAGTTTTCCGCCAAGGTATTTCCTGGAAATATATTTTACGGGATACCACGATGCCGCAAACCCGATAATAAATACAATGCCGAACACCAACAGAAAATCCATGACTTCCATTTTTACAGGGTAAGCATCTACAACAAATGAATTGCTTGTTTGTATCGTGATGAAACTGAAGGTCTGCTGAAGCCAACAGATTATTCCGCCTAATACTAATCCAAGAACGCCGCCCAATAAATCAATCAGCAAACCTTCGATTAGAAAAATGCGCCGTATAAGTTTTTCATCGGCGCCCAGACTCGTGAGCACGGCAATATCTTTTTTCTTGTCGAGAATAAGCATGCTAAGTGAACCAATAACGTTGAAAGTTGCGATGAACAATATAAACGAAAGGATGATGAATACCGCAAGTTTTTCCGATTTCATGATTTTATACAACAGTTCTTCTTGCTGAAAACGATTTTTTACAGAAAAATTGTCGCCGGCAATTTTTTGTATTTCACGCTGTACTTTTTCCTGATCTTCTCCTTTGCCAATGCCTATTTCAACAGCGCTTATCCGCGTTTTATAATCAAGCAACTGTCGGCAGAACCGCAGTGGCACGATTACGTATTTGATATCAAAATCCTGCTGAATAGAAAACACACCCGCCGGTTGAATGGTAAGGCTGTTAAAAGCTTCCGCAGGATCAAAGCTGGCACGGGCATTACGCCGCGGTACATAAACAGTAAGTGGATTTTCATAATCACGCAGCGCTAATCCAAGTGAGTAGGCCACTCCCTGACCAACCAGCGCAAAATCATTGCTTCCTGTTTGAAGAACATAGTCGCCTTCTGTCATCATCTGCCTGATGTTGCTGGTTTTGTCAAAATCTGAACTGACACCTTTTATAGCGATAACAAACTGTTTGTCTTTGTATTTGAGAAGTGCATTTTCCTCAATAACCTCAGTGTAATAAGCTACTCCGGGTATGCTTTTTAATTGGTCCGATGGAAAAACTGCGGCATCAAAGGTTTTTCCTTCGTTTGCAGTTATACGTATATCGGGATTGAATGAATTGAAAAGCGTTACCACAAGGTTCTCAAAACCGTTGAATACCGATAGCACAATAATAAGCGCCATGGTTCCCATAGTGATGCCGGCAACTGAAATTCCCGAAATGATATTGATGATGTTGTGCGATTTTTTCGCAAACAGGTAGCGGCGCGCTATGTAAAATGCGAATTTCAATCTGCTTATTGCTTTAGAAGTTCATCGATATGATCCAGATAATCGAGGGTGTCGTCGTGAATGAATTCCAGCTCAGGCACAGCCCGCAGCTGATGCCGGATGCGCATAGCCAGTAATCTTCTTATTTCAGCAGTATTCAGTTTTACCAGGTCAAACAGCACTTTTTTATCTTTTGTGGCAAACAGACTTACAAAAACCCGCGCCATCATCATGTCTTTGCTGATAGTAACACGGGTAACTGTAATCATAGAATTACCATACAATCCGCGCTGTTCCTGCTGAATAATTTCCCCGATTTCTTTCTGGAGCAAACGGGACACCTTGCTCTGTCTGATTGTTTCCATAAATGCAAAAGTACAACATTAAAGGCTATTTACATCTAAACTGCAAAACTCCCGGAATTCAACAAAAAAAGAGACGGTCTCAGCAGAGCCGCCTCTTTTTTTAATATTAAGGAGGATTAATCCATTATAACCACAGGCAAAATTTTGGTTTGTTCACCTGCACTGACTTTGAAATAGTATACTCCGTGATACGTGTCAAGTTGTTCTTTGGTGATGATAAATGAGTTTCGGCCTGCAGGTGTGTCAATACCATCGATTAGTCTTACAAGAATCCGCCCTGTAACATCAATCAACTCAATATTTACGCGCGCCTGTTTATTCAGATTTAAAACAATCTGGCCGCCATCAGTCATTGGATTCGGATTTACTTCGGCACCAAAACCAGTGCCCGGCATATCTGAAATACCGGTAATGTAGTCGATAAATATGAGATCGGAAGTGTCGTTGCATCCGTATGTGTTTGCCACCACAACTGAATAATAGCCTGTTGCTGATGCCGTACAGTACTGGTTTGTTTCTCCCTGAATCGGTTGCCCGTTAAGCAGCCATTGATAGGATGGCGCTGTCGAACTTGTCAATAAATATCCTGCAAGAGTTACCGTGGGGTGAGGCGGTCCGGGCAGTACTGATACCTGCATGCTTACAGGTGAGGTAGTATCACAGTTATTATAAGCATATACCAAAATGGTTGCCAGCCCTGTAAAAGTGCTATCCCAGTTTACAATGGCATGCGATCCTGATTGTAACAGCTGACCTGCGTTTGATGGGTTGAGTGTCCAGAAATAGCCACTTGCGTTATAACATGATGCACCATAATGAACACTGTCAGTTCCCTGGCAAACGGTACCCTGCCCGTTGTGGAAAATAAGCTGTGCAACAAGGGTATCAACATGTATTGTGAAGTTCACGGAGGCAGTGGTGTCACAACTATTGTATGCCGCAGCAGTAATTATTGCATTGCCGCTGAATGCCGGATTCCACAGTACATTTATCGTGCTGTCTACTCCATTGATAACGCCGGCCTGAACCGGTGATATTGACCAGATGAATCCGGTATTGGCATAAGATGAGGTTCCAAATGTTGAAGCCGGTGTGCCCTGGCAAACAGATACCGGACCGGTAATTGGCGCAGGAGCTGTCGGGCCTTGACCCACAATAATATTTACTGATGAAGCTGCCGAGGTTCCACAACTGGTACTCGCTGTGGCCGAAATTACTGCAACACCTGCAAATCCCGGGTTCCAGTTTACAATTGAGGTTATTCCTGTTCCTGTAATTGTGCCTGCGCCTGCGGGTGTTATACTCCAGTTCACTATTGCACTACCGACAACGGTTGTAGCATATTGAATGTTCGAAGATCCCTGACACACAACAGTCTGACCTGTCGGCTGACTTGGTGTACTCGGGGCGCCCATAACGTTCACAGTTTGGAAAGCCGTGTCAATGCAGCCGCCGGTGTTGTAAACGTATCCGATATTGTGCGTGCCTATACCGGCTGTTGCCGGATTGAACTGGCTACCTGTAACGCCGTTACCGAAATACGTACCACCTGCAGGAGTTCCGGTTGTTAATGTGAAAGGTGTTGCATTCTGACATACCGGTGGAACTGCATTAAAGCCGATTGTAAAAACAGTTAATGTTTTTGAAGATGATGTGGATGTGATGCAACCGTTGTATGCATTCACTGAGATTGTCGCAGTCGTAATATTTCCAATCACTACAGTTATTAAATTTGTTCCCTGTCCCGTAACAAGAGAAACACCGCTAGGCAATGTCCAATTATAACTTACAACTCCCGGTATAGCATTAACCGAATACGTTGCAGTCTGCCCTACGCACACATTTGCCTGACCGCTGATGATTCCCGGATTTCCGAGTGTTCCCTGTGTTGTGAAGTTCCATCCGGTGTTACCACCAAGATCCGTTGAATTAAACGCATTAAATGTGGCACCACCAAGTGCCGAAATATCACTCATAACAATGTTGAAACCGCTCACAATACCTGATACTTTTGATACTTTCGCCGGATTGCCGGTAATGGATGAAATGATAGTGTCGGGAATGCTGCACTGGCCTGAAAATCCCCAGTAACTTGTTATTGTCTGTGTTTTTGTTGACTGCAGCGTGTATTTTTTCCCAGGAGCAAATAACAGAGTCTCAAAATAATTATTGCCCAGAATTTTACCGCTTCCACCCATCGTTACCTTATGGAAACTGGCTGTGAGCTGCCCGTTTGTGCTGATGCTTGCTGTACCCGTAGTCGCTGAGAATACAACGTCATAAAGTTGTATAGTGGAATTTGGCAGACCGTTTACGAGGCAAACAATGCCTGCTGTTACACCTGAATAATTTGGAAGTACAATACGGGATGTGCCTGCATTGACTGCCAAGTTTACTGTATTCAGGTAGATTGCCGGAACACCACCAGCTCCCGATAAAGTAAGCGTTGATGAACCAAGCTTCAATTTTCGGTTGGTGGTCTTGTCAGAAGTGAAACGGAGCGCTGTAATATTGTAATTAGCCGTATTGAAAGCTCCCATATAATAAAATATAGAATTTGTAGGTCCTGTTTTCAGGCTGTCGGCAAGCGTCCATCCGCCTGTTCCCTGAAAATACATGTCACTCGTGATTGTTTTCCCCGATGTATTAATTACATTGGTTGTATCTCCCGATTCAAAATAAAGCTTTCCCTTGTAATTGTATACCATTCCGGTATACAGATTCAACGAACCAAAAATCCTGATGGTTGATGCTGCCGTTCCACCGAAGGTCGGATTATTCAATGGATGATTCCAAATCATGTTTTTGCAATAAGCAGGAACAGGATCAATGGTTACAATGGAACCGCTTCCGAGAAATGAATTGGCATCGAAAACAACGTTGTCATTCGGACCCGGAAGACATGCTGCCGGGGTACCTCCGCTATTTAACGACCAGTGAGACTGGTTGCTCCATGAGCCGCTGCCGCTTATCCAGTAATATGTTCTAGAAACAGGAGCCGAAAAGGTCCAGCCACTGTTACCACCCATATTTGTTGCATTCGTGGCTGAAAATGCTGCCCCGCCCGAAACCTGAATATCTCTAAGAAGAATGTAGTCGGTACTTACAGTGCCTGTAGTTTTTATCACTGAGGCCGGACTCGCAAAAGTATTGGATTGTACTATAATATATGAACTGCAATTTCCTGAAGCATTCCAGTTTCCGGTAATCGTTTGTGTTTTTCCTGCCTGCAGAAAATAGGAGCTTCCGGAAGTAAACGTCAGGTCGTGGTATGTATTCTTACCATAAATACTCCCTGAACCCTGAAAGATTACATCATGAAAAGCCGCACCGCCTGCAGTAAGTACATAAATACTGGATGAAGCTCCTGCCGATGAAAGAACTACATCATATAGGTTTGTTGGTGCGGCGTTTGTTCCGGAAATAGTGAATCCTCCGGCATTGATACCTGAAGTTCCTGTGAACCTGAGCAGTGATGTGCCACCGTCAAAAACAAGGTTGGTCATGTTCAGTACCATGGCTCCTGACAGCAGAGTGCTGCTTAAAACAATTTCTGAACTACCAAAGGAAAGACCGCGGTTTCCTGTTAAATCGGAAATTAACTTTGTGCACGAAACTTTATAGCCATTGGTAGCCAGTGATCCGGTATAAAGAAATATTGACTTTCCACTTGCTAAAATCAGACTGTCGGATAAACCCCAGCCACCTGAACTCAAGAAATAAATATCTCCGTTGATTGTCTTGTCACCGCATGATATTGTATTACCTGTGGTAGCGGCTGCAAAATGTACATTTCCTGTAAAACCAAAATTAAAATTCGCATTCATATTCAGCGACCCGAAAACTTTTAAAATCGCAGTTGAGGCGCCTGCAAAAGTCGGGCTGTTGTTTACGCCTGTCCAGGTCATATTCTTACAACAGGCGAGTGTTCCACTTACCGTTACCGACTGTCCGGCACCATTAAATGAGCTCGCATTGAAAATTACGTTATCGGCGGGACCGGGAATACAACTGCCGCCGGCACCTCCACTTGTTAATGACCAGTGCGCAGGGCTTTCCCAGTTGCCTGTGCCACCAACCCAGTAATAAGTAGTAGAAGAAGGTGCGGTAAAACTCCATCCGGAATTGTTGCCCAAATCTATTGACGAACTGGCAGTGAACGCTGCGGCACCCGATTTACAGATGTCGCGTAAAATGCATTTGGCAAGTGTTACTGTTCCTGATGACTTATAAATGGTATCTACGGTGCCTGCAATGGATGACTGAATAGAAATATAACCGCTGCAACCACCCGTTGCGCTAAGTGTACCGTTTATTGTTTGTTTTTTTCTGGATTGCAGTGTGTAGCTTTTCCCCGGTGTCAGAATGAGGTTATTGTACGTGTTTGAACCATTGATAATGCCATCCCCAAGGAATGTCAACTGATTGAAACTGCAGATTGATTTCAGTGAAATGTTCAGTGTTGATGCTCCGTTCGGATACCCGAACATAACATTGTTAAAATCTGCCGTTAGCCCTAGGTTTTGATCGCTGATGTACAAACCGCCGCCCGTAGGACCTGTCTGACCAAGAAAACGGATACTTGATGAACCTGCATCAAACCACAAATCTTCCAGGTAAATAGCCATGGCACTCGAAGTGTTATCATGGATTCTGATTATAGAACTTCCTAAGATAAGGCTACGCGGAAAAATCCGGTCTGAAGAAAATTTGTAACACGAAATATTTTTATTGTTAGTGATAAGGCTGCCATTATATAAATACACTGATTTATTGTTGCCTAACGATAATGAGTCCGCAAGTGTCCATTCGCCACCCACACCGTTAAAATAAACATGGCTGAGCAGTGTTTTCCCTTTTGTATTTATTGTACAGCCGGGCATTGTGGATTCAAAATAAATTGAGCCGATGTAAGTAATATTCATGGCGGTTGCCAGCGTAAGCGAACCGTAAATCTTCAGTAAATTATAGCCGGCAAGAGTGGGAGTGCCTGTAACGCCTGTAAAATTAAGGTCATTACACACAGGTGTTCCGTTAACAGTTATTGTTCCTCCAGTCGGAAAGGAATGATTATCGAAATACACGTCATCATACATGTCGGGTAATGTCGTGTGCATTGTCGTGCCACCCGATGTGGTTGCCCAATGGTTTAGCATAGTCCAGGAGCCTGTTCCGCCAACCCAGTAATAATTCGTGGAAAAAACGCTGCCACTCGTAAGTGTAAGCATGAATATTAGAACCAAGAACCTCAGTCCTCTGATATTGGTAATTTTAGTGAGTGAATTCTTCATATTGTTTGTAGATGTAGATTTTGTTTTCATAAAGATACGATAAAATTAATGCTTTTCTAATGAAATTTTAATAACATGATTTTATTCTATAAAGGTACTATATAAAACTAATAAAATTACAAATAAACGTGGAAAAGTTATCGACAAACATCAAAATAATGTCGTTGAACGCAATTTTTAAAATTTGGTTACAGCTGACTGATTTTTATTTTTTCTGCCATAGCACATCTGCTATTTTTCAATATGTGGCTTTTAATGCACACATTTACAATTGATTAAGTGGCTGTTATATATTATGCCATTTTCATTTGCTTGCATTGTTATCCCAATCTCAATTGATTAAAATCAAGAGACTCTCATCGCTATTCTTCAAAAATGATAGCCAAAAGTGAGGAACGGCGATATTCGACCGTCACAATTATATATTATATCTTTGCTGAAATAAAAAATACCGGAAGTCGTTTTCTTCCCGAAACAGAGTAAATGAAAAAACTGATTGTCATTCTTCGCTACGCAATTCCTTACTGGAAATATGCTCTTGCCAATATTGTATTCAACATTGTTGCGGTTGCTTTTTCAGTGGTTTCCTTGGTACTTGCAATTCCTATCCTGAACATACTTTTCAAAACTCAGGAAGCTGTTACGTCTGCACCTCCATTGTCGTTCAACCCCGATTCTATCAAGCAGAACTTCTATTATTTTATAAGCGAGACAATAAGAAACAACGGCGAAATGACAGCATTGCTCTATATCTGTCTGAGCATGGTCGTTCTGTTCTTTCTGAAAAATCTGTTTCGCTATATGGCCATGTATTATCTGGCCCCTGTACGCAATGGCGTTGTTAAGGATCTCAGAAATGAACTGTACCTTAAAATTATGATATTGCCGCTTGCCTTCTATACCGAACAACGCAAAGGTGATATCATGGCGCGCATGACTTCCGATGTGCAGGAAGTAGAGTGGTCTATCATGAGTTCACTGGAAATGATATTCCGAGAACCCATTACCATCATTGTATTTCTTGCTACATTATTTATTATCAGTCCACAGCTTACATTATTTATATTGGTACTGTTGCCAATTGCAGGCTATCTGATTGGTCAGATAGGGCGCAGCCTGAAGCGGACATCGCAAAAAGGACAGAAAAAGATGGGCGAATTGCTCGCTCTGATTGAAGAAACTATTTCCGGACTCCGCATCATTAAAGCATTTAACGCCATCTTCAGCACTCAAGAGCGTTTTAAAAAAGAAAATATTGTTTACACTAAACTTATGGTTCGCCTTTACCGCAAGCGCGATTTAGCCGCACCACTCAGCGAATTTCTGGCCATCCTTGTAATTGTGCCTGTTCTGTATGTGGGCGGAAAACTCGTATTGTCAAATGATTCAGGAATGGGTGCTGCCGTGTTTATTACGTATCTCGGACTGTTTTCACAATTACTTCCTCCGGCCAAATCATTTACTGCCGCGTTTTATAACGTTCAAAAAGGGGCTGCCTCTGTTGAACGCATTCAGGTAATACTGAAAGCGGAAGAGGTTATCATTGAAAAACCCGATGCTATTGCCGTCAAAGAGTTTAAAGACGAAATAGAATTTCGTAATGTGGGATTCCAATACGGCAATGAGCCTGTGCTGAACAACATAAATCTTAAAGTTGAAAAAGGTAAAATGATAGCGCTGGTTGGTCCGTCGGGTGCAGGAAAAACGACCATGGTTGATTTATTGCCCCGATTTTATGATTGCAGCGAAGGTCAGATTATCATCGACGGGCACGATGTAAAAGATTATGTAATTTCAGACCTGCGGGGCCTCATGGGTATTGTTACTCAGGAAAGTATTCTGTTCAATGATTCTGTCTATAATAATATTGCGTTCGGCATGAAGAACGTTTCTGAGCAGGATGTGATACGCGCAGCGCAAATTGCCAATGCACATGATTTTATTATGGAAATGGAAAACGGATACCAATCTAATATTGGTGATCGTGGTATGAAACTTTCGGGTGGACAAAAACAGCGAATCAGTATTGCCCGGGCCGTTCTTAAAAATCCGCCCATCATGATTCTCGACGAGGCAACTTCGGCACTTGATACCGAATCGGAACGTCTGGTTCAGGATGCCTTGATGAAACTTATGAAAAACCGTACATCCGTTGTTATTGCGCACCGTCTCTCAACCATTCAGTATTCCGATGAAATTATAGTGATACAGAAAGGCGAAATTGTTGAACGGGGTAATCATACCGAACTCACTGCCAAAAACGGCGTGTACAGAAAATTGTGCGACCTTCAGGCTTTTTCCTGATAATGCTGTAATGTATAACATCATGAATGTCCCCGATCCACGTATCCTCAAACTGGTAAAGAAACACCATATTTTTACCCTTGCCTCATCGGTAGAGAATAATCCTTACTGCGCCACCTGTTTTTATGTCTTTGATGAAAACAGTATGCGTTTTATCTTTATTTCTGAAAAACACACCCGGCATATTTCGGAAATTGAGAACAATAATCGTGTTGCGGGTGCTATCGCATACGAAACCAGACTCATAGGTGTTTTACGGGGCGTGCAGTTTACCGGTAATGTTAGGGAATTAGAGGGTTCGGAGCGCTCCAGTGCAAAAAAAGCATACATCAGAAGGTTTCCGGTAGCGGCGCCTTTCTTAAAAGACACTCCCTTCTGGGCTTTAGAAGCCGATTTCTTTAAAATGACCGACAACAGGCTCGGTTTCGGCACGAAGCTAATCTGGTATCGGAATTCCTGATTATCCTGAAAAAAAGGATAGTATTTTTTCTTTCAATGAGTTAATTGCGGAAGTTAATAAGTCCCTGACTTTGTTAATAAAATTGGCTTGCAGCGCGCAGGCGCTTCACGTATTTTAGCTGTCCCGAAAAACTCTCAGGAACAATTTCCCATTCATCGGATTAACAAATATTTAATATTTGGGATGGGAGAAAACACGGTATTTTTTTGAGAAGTAACGATACAAAAGAAACAGCATATGGAAGAGAAGATCTTACCAAAGATTAGTGAGGCCACTGAAGCGAAAACCAAAACCACGTATAATAGCGTATTAGATAATCGTGTCAGACCTGAACTTCCTGACGATGAATTTTACACACAGGAATTTATTGCTCAGGTGAAAGAACCTGCCCGCAAAAAAGAAATGCAAACCTATAAGTTCGACGATGCTCTTGCTGCCACGATTGAATATTTTAAAGGGGATACGCTTGCCGCGAACGTCTGGCTGAATAAATATGCATTGAAAAATAGTGCAGGCGATTTGTTCGAACGGACTCCCGATGATATGCATCGCCGCATTGCGCGCGAAATTGCACGCGTTGAGAAAAAATATTCCAATCCTATCGGCGAAGAAGAAATTTACGAGCTGTTCAAAGATTTCAAATACATCATTCCGCAGGGAAGCCCTATGGCAGGCATTGGCAACGATTTTCAGGTTGCATCGCTTTCAAACTGCTACGTGATTGGCAACGAAACACCTTCCGATTCTTACGGCGGCATCATGAAAGTTGATCAGGAACAGGTTCAGCTTATGAAACGCAGAGGCGGTGTAGGGCACGATCTGTCGCACATCCGCCCAATGGGCAGTCCGGTGAAGAACAGCGCACTCACATCAACCGGCATTGTTCCCTTTATGGAGCGCTATTCCAATTCTACCCGTGAAGTGGCTCAGGACGGTCGCCGTGGCGCGCTGATGCTGAGTATTTCCATTAAACATCCCGATGCCGAACGTTTTATTGATGCCAAGCTGGAAGACGGAAAAGTTACCGGTGCCAACGTTTCTGTGAAGATTGACGATACCTTCATGAAAGCCGTTCGCGATGGCGGAAAATATGTTCAGCAATACCCGATTGATTCTAAAACACCTGTTTATAATAAAGAAATTGATGCCCTGCAGCTGTGGAAAAAAATTATTCACAATGCATGGAAATCGGCAGAACCGGGCGTTCTGTTCTGGGATACTATTATTAACGAATCGGTTCCCGACAGCTATGCCGATGTTGGATTCCGCACCATGTCAACAAATCCATGCGGCGAAATTCCTTTATGCCCATACGACAGCTGTCGCCTGCTGGCAATCAATCTTTACAGCTACGTTGAAAATCCGTTCACACCTCAGGCACTTTTCAATTCAGAACTGTTTTCGCAGCACGTGCACTATGCCCAGCGCATCATGGACGACATCATTGATCTGGAAAGCGAAAAAATCGATAAAATACTGCAGAAAATAGATGCCGATCCCGAAGATGAAGAAACGAAACGCACCGAACGCAAGCTTTGGGAAAAAATAAAAGAGAAAACGCTGAAAGGCCGTCGTACCGGTATTGGTATTACTGCTGAAGGCGATATGATAGCGGCTCTGGGTTCGCGTTATGGCTCTAAAGAGGCAACGGATTTTTCGGTTGAGGTGCACAAACAGCTTGCGATTGAGGCATACCGTGCATCTACCAATCTGGCAAAATCAAGAGGCGCTTTTCCTATTTACAGCACAGAAAAAGAAAAAAATAATCCGTTTATTCTTCGCCTCAAAGAAGCTGCACCGCTTGTATATAAAGCCATGGAAAAATACGGCAGACGAAACATTGCGCTGCTTACCATCGCTCCAACAGGCAGCGTAAGTATTTGTACACAGACGACTTCGGGCATTGAACCTGCATTCAAAGTAAATTACAAACGCCGCGTAAAAGTAAATCCGAACGATAAAAATGTAACCGTAAGCTTTGTGGATGAAGTGGGCGATTCATGGGAAGAATACAACGTGTTTCATCCTAAATTCCTGAAATGGCTCAAGGCAAACGGGTATGATTTGGACGCTGTAAAACTTTATTCCGATGAGCAACTGAAACCTGTGATTGAAAAATCACCGTACCATAAAGCAACCGCCAACGATATTGACTGGCTCGCCAAAGTAAAGATGCAGGGTGCGATACAGAAATGGGTTGATCATAGCATCAGCGTTACTGTTAATGTACCCACCGAAACTACAGAAGAAATGGTGAGCGACATTTATAAAACCGCATGGGAAAGCGGCTGCAAAGGCGTTACCATTTATCGCGACGGTTCCCGTTCGGGTGTGCTGGTGAGTGATACAAAGAAAGAAGACGTGGATGATTTCCGCGAAACAAAAGCCCCGACACGTCCGCGCAAACTCGATGCAGAGGTTATCCGTTTCCAAAATGACTATGAGAAGTGGGTTGCTGTGGTGGGTGTGTTGCATGGCCGGCCATACGAGATATTTACCGGCAAGGCGGAAGATTTCTTTTTACCTGCTTCGGTGAATAAAGGTCATGTATTGAGGAATAAAGAAGAGGGCAGCGAAACCTCCCGTTATGATTTTCAATTTGAAGATAAGGCCGGCTACAAGATAACCATTGAAGGGCTTTCACGCTCATTTGATATTGAATACTGGAATTACGCCAAACTAATTTCAGGCATTCTCAGGCATGGCATGCCCTTGCCTTATGTGGTTGACCTCATTTCCAATCTTCGTTTGGAGAACGACTCCATTGTGACCTGGAAAAACGGCGTGGTACGTGCTCTTAAAAAATACATTCCGGACGGCACACAGGCACCCGATACCAAATGTCCTCAGTGCGACGACCCCCAAGGTTTAGTTTATAAAGAAGGCTGCCTCACCTGCACCAGCTGCGGATATTCTAAGTGCGGCTGATACTGATAAATTTGCGGACATAAAAAAATCCCGGTTGATTAACCGGGATTTTTTTTATCATAAAGTGATGAAGTTTTACTTCTCTTTTTTCTCAGCTTCGATCTTCTCTGATTTAACAAATTCGCAGGTAAGGGCGTAAGTCAGTTCCTGTACGTCTTTCTTTTTCTTTACTTCGATAACGTAGAAATTACCATCGGTGCGGTAAGCAATAGTAGTTTCCGTTACTTTGAAACCAGCATATACAGAATCGATGTGGTGTTTAATCTTTTTGGGCAGGTACTCGGCAGGAATTCCCCACTCTGTCATTACCCACTCGCTCGTTTCCTTAATTTCAACTTCAACAGGCATATTGTTTTTGGTAAATGCCGCTTCATAAATCGCACCTTCTTTTGTCCAGGCTACGTTTACAGAATCAGTAATTTTTGATTTAAAAGTGCTCAAAACGGCGGGAGGAACGTCTTTTTCGGCAACTTTTTGGGCAAAAAGGCCGGTCGTAATCAGTACGGCCGCCAACAATGAAATCAACTTTTTCATAATGGAATAATTAGATTTTTCTGAAGGTTATTTGTCGCTAAATTATAATAAATATCGGTGTAAAAACGATAATTCAAAAAATATTTGAAAGAACATGATAGCGGATGAAAGCATTATAACGTGTGCTTTCACCCGCTATCAGTATTTAGGTGCTGTTTATCATGACGATTACTCAAGTGCGCTGAACGAATTTTTAAGCCCCGACCAATTCACCAGTTCCATCTTCACTTTTCCAACCAGAACTTCTCCTTCGGCATAAATTGGAATGCGGTTTTTATCGTCGCTGGCATACACTATTACAGGGTAAGGATCTTTAAAAACACTTCCTGTAATTACTTGTGGCTTCAGTTTAATGCATTTTACCTTGCCGATACCAATGTCGATACTTGACTTGCCGAGGTAGGTTACCTTTGATGAAAAAACAGTATCATCCAGCATGAATTTTACCGGCAGTTCATCGTTGGTGTTGATGTTGGCAAAATCATAACTGCGCATATAATATATAGCCGAAAGAATGTCCTGAATATTAGGCGGTGTAACAACTGTTGAAGAACGTTTTCTTTTATTGTCTTTGAAATACGCAACATTCTTGTTCTGGTTAAATGTTACATCCTGATTGATGATATAACTTCCTTCGTCAACACGTCTTATGAATAACCAGGGCACAAGGCTTTTTTCGTCCATATAAGTTTCGTAGCGGTCGAGTACTTTAAAAAAGAAATTAAAGGCACCCTTGGTTTTTCCCACAGCCGTAATGTGGAACGTATTCCTCTCGTTGATTACTTTGTTGTCTTTTGTAACTTCCATGGTGAGTATCCCGGCAGTTACTTTGCCTGTAAGCAGCGATTCGTAATATACCCTATAGGTCAGGATTTCTCCGCGCTGAAAAACGGTGTTTGTTACTTCGCGCATCTGAGCTTTTACCATGATGGCCGGCATTACTAACACCAGTACCATCCACATTACCTTTTTCATTGTTCCATTTTTTATGATGACCGGGAAATGCAAGAAACGTTCCAATCGAAACAATTTTTATAAAACGCTTTCTGTCAGATAACTATATTGATGATTTTTTTTGGAACCACGATTACTTTTTTGGGCGCAGCGCCTCCCAGATATTTCTCCGATTCTTTTGCTTCGAGTGCCGCTTTTGTAATATCTGCAACAGTCATATCGAGCGGAAGGTCCAGCAAAAACCTCATTTTACCGTTGAAAGAGACCGGATATGAAAAGGTATTTTCAGTAAGGAACTCTTCGTTATGGTTCGGATAAGCCGTCAGATTCACGGAATCGGAATTTCCCAGCAGTGCCCACAACTCCTCGGCAATGTGAGGCGCAAAGGGTGCGATCAGGATTACCAGTTCACTCAGCACTTTTTTCTTATTGCATTTTTGTTCGCTCAGTTCATTCACGCAAATCATGAAAGCACTCACGGCGGTGTTGAACGAAAAGCGTTCAATGTCGTCGCGTATCTTTTTTATGGCTTTATGAATAATTTTAAGTTCTTCTTTCGTGGGCTCATCATCGCTCACCGATAAATTGTTTTCATAATCGTGGAAGAGGCGCCACAGCTTGCGGATAAAACGAAACACGCCTTCAATACCTTTAGTGTCCCAGGGTTTATGCATTTCTACCGGGCCCAGAAACATCTCGTATAAACGCAGCGTATCGGCACCGTAGCGCACCACAAGATCGTCGGGATTGAGAACATTGTGCAGCGATTTCGACATTTTCTCTACGCCCGAACCACAGTAATATTTTCCATTCTCAAGGATAAATTCTGCATTCGCGTAATCCGGCAACCATGCTCGGAAGCGGTCCGTATCAAGGATGTCGTCTTCAACTAAATTTACATCCACATGCAATTCGGTGGTGTCGTAATTGTCTTTCAGTTTGTATGAAACAAAGGTGTTGGTGCCTTTAATGCGATATGCGAAACTGCTTCGTCCCTGAATCATTCCCTGATTGATCATCTTCTGGAAAGGCTCGTCTTTGCAGGCAATGCCGAGGTCAAATAAAAATTTGTTCCAGAAACGGGCGTATATCAAATGGCCGGTTGCGTGTTCCGCACCACCAATATATAAGTCAACATTCTGCCAGTAATCATTGGCTTCCTTAGATACCAGCGCATTTTCATTATGCGGATCCATATAGCGCAGGTAATACGCGCTTGAGCCTGCAAAGCCGGGCATGGTATTCGTTTCAAGAGCAAACCCGTCTTTTGTTTTCCAGTTTTTGGCGCGTGCAAGCGGTGGATCACCCGATTCTGTAGGAAGATATGCATCCACTTCGGGCAGCTCAAGTGGGAGCTGCGATTCATCCAGCGTATAGGGCATTCCGTTTTCTTTGTAATACACCGGGAATGGTTCGCCCCAGTAACGCTGACGGCTGAATATGGCATCGCGCAGCCTGAAATTTATTTTTCTTTTTCCGATGCCGCTTTCTTCAACACGGTTGTTCACAGTCTTTATAGCCGTTTTCACATCCAAGCCATTGATGAAATCGGAATTAATCAATATGCCTTCTTTGGCATCATACGATTCTGTTGAAATATCACCACCCGAAACTACTTCAGTGATGGGCAGCCCGAAATGTTTTGCAAATGCGTAATCGCGGCTGTCGTGTGCCGGAACGGCCATTACCGCACCTGTTCCGTAACCCGCCAGAACATAATCGCCTATCCAGATCGGAATCTTTTTTCCTGTAAAGGGGTGAATGGCATACGCCCCGGTAAACTGTCCGCTGATGCGTTTTACATCGGCAATGCGTTCGCGCTCGGTGCGGTTTTTAGCTTCATCAATGTATTTTGCTACCGCATCGCGATATTCGGGCGTTGTAATTTCGGAAACAAATTCGTGCTCCGGTGCCAGTGTCATGAACGAAACACCAAAAATAGTATCGGGGCGCGTGGTAAAAATATTCAATATTTTATCGTGCCCGTCGATGTTGAAATCAACGGAAGCTCCTTCAGATCGGCCGATCCAGTTACGCTGTATCTCTTTTATCGCGTCTGCCCAATCGAGCTTTTCAAGGCTGTTCAGCAGACGGTCGGCATACGCGGTGATTCGAAGCAGCCACTGTTTCATCAGCTTGCGCTCAACAGGATGTCCGCCACGAACCGAGAAGCCTTCAACCACTTCGTCGTTGGCAAGTACGGTGCCCAGTGCGGGGCACCAGTTTACCATGGTATCGGCTAAATAGGTGAGGCGGTAGCTCATCAGTACTTCCTGCTGCCGAGTTTCGGAAAACGACTTCCACTGTTCGGCAGTAAAAATGGTCACATCGCTGCATGCCGCATCAACGGATTTATTTCCGTTGCTTTCGAATTCCGCGATAAGCGTGGATATATCTTCTGCTTTATCGCTCGTATGGTTGTACCATGAATGAAACAATCTGATAAACACCCATTGTGTCCATTTGTAATAGCGGGGTTCGCAGGTGCGTACTTCCCGATCCCAGTCATATGAAAAGCCAAGCAGGTTGAGCTGTTCGCGGTAGCGGGTAATATTTTTCTCGGTTGTAATAAGCGGATGCTGCCCTGTTTGTATGGCGTATTGTTCGGCGGGCAATCCGTAAGCATCAAAACCCATTGGATGAAGAACGTTGAACCCTGTTTGCCTTTTAAAGCGTGCATAAATATCTGAAGCAATATACCCAAGGGGGTGGCCTACATGCAGCCCTGCACCTGAAGGATAGGGGAACATATCCAATACATAAAATTTGGGTTTGGCAGAGGTGTTCTCGGTTTTATAAACCCGGTTCTTTTCCCAGATTTCTCTCCATTTCTTTTCTATTTCCGTGAAATTATATTCCATCTTTTTATCTTGTAAATGAGCAACAATATGCTGTTTTGATTGAATTTGCGAAGGTAGAAAAAAAACCTGATTTTTGAGAGGCATCACTTTTCACTTACTGTCGGCAATTTTTATTATTTTTACACACTTCAAAACCGCAACATGGCACGAAAAGAAGACCGCTTTATCCGCAGACGCCTGAACGGGGCGTACATCACCACCATTGTAAGTATTGCGTTGGTGCTGTTTGCTATAGGGTTGTTAGGAATGCTGCTGCTGCACGCGCAGAAGTTGTCGGACTTTGTAAAAGAGAATATCGCCTTTTCTGTTTACATGAATAAAAATGCGAAAGAAGCCGACATTATTCAGTTGCAGAAAAAACTTGACGCGATGGATTACATCAAATCAACCGAATATATTGATGAAAATGCTGCTGCGGCTTCTTTTACTAAAATTTTGGGCGAAGATTTCGTTAAAACAATCGGTTATAATCCGCTGCACAGTTACATTGAAGTACATCTGAAAGCTGAATTTGCCGAACTTCAGAACTTTGACCAGATAAAGGCCGACCTTGAAAAAAATGAGAATGTTAAAGAAGTGGATTATCAGCGTTCGTTAGTTACGTTGGTAAATGAAAATGTGAAAAAAATAAGTATTGTGCTGTTGGCATTCAGCGTGCTTTTGCTGATTATTGCTACAACACTTATTAATAACACCATCCGCCTGTCGGTCTATTCAAAGCGTTTTCTAATTCGCAGTATGCAGCTGGTGGGCGCCACCGAACGGTTTATCCGCAAGCCTTTTCTTATTACAAGTGTGGTTCACGGGCTAATCGCATCACTGCTCAGTACCATTGGCCTTGGTGTAGTTATTTGGTTTGCACGTCAGGAAATTCCGGATATTATTACGTTGCAGCAAATTGACCTGTTTTTGATGTTGTTTGCCTCTGTTTTTATAATTGGCTTTATTATTTCGTGGATTTCCACGTACTTTGCAGTGCGGAAATTTCTGCGAGTTAAAATAGATTATCTCTATTATTGATTTTGAAACACCTTAACAGATATGGTTCAGAAGAAAAAAGTAAACATCCCGAACAAGCCCGTAATAAGGAAAACTGCTGAAACAGCAACACCTCAGGTAAAAGCCGCAGAACCTGTAAAGCCTGTATATCAAAGGCAACGGACTGAAGTTAAAAAGCCTGTTTTTCTGTTTGGTCGCATTAATTATATACTGATGCTTTCGGGATTGCTGGTTATGGCTATTGGCTTTATTCTGATGATTGGCGGCGGCTCCAAAGACCCCAACGTGTTTAATCCGGATATTTTCGATGCTCAGCGGCTCACGGTTGCCCCGATTCTGGTGTTGCTGGGTTACGCCATCGAAATATTCGCCATCATGATCAGACCCAAAGACAAAGTTCAGGCATGAACTATCTTGAGGCGATTCTAATCGCGATTGTACAGGGAATTACAGAATTCCTGCCTGTTTCCTCTACAGGACATATGATAATTGTTGAAACCCTGCTGGGGATTCCACCCGATAACAAATTTGTTGCTGCGTTTACCGTCTGCATTCAGCTTGGCTCTATACTTTCAGTGCTTATTCTCTATTGGCGGCGGTTTCTTCAATCGGTGAATTTCTATGTTAAATTATTCATTGCTTTTATTCCGGCAGCAATTCTGGGATTTTTATTAAATAATATTATTGAACAGTATTTCCTGCGAATAGAAGTCGTGGCAGCTTCATTACTTGTAGGTGGCATTGTGCTTGTTTTTGTAGATAGATGGTTCAAGGGAAACACGGATGAAACCAAAGAAGTAAAGTACATGTCGGCCTTTAAAATAGGCCTTTTTCAGGTGCTTGCGATGATACCCGGTGTTAGCCGCTCTGCTGCAACTATTGTTGGTGGGCTCACCCAGAAGCTCACACGAAAAAATGCTGCTGAATTTTCTTTTTTCCTTGCCGTTCCTACCATGTTCGCGGCCACGGCCTATAAGCTTTTCAAAATTTACGACACCATAGAAAAGAGCCAGATAAAAATATTGGTGGTTGGCAATGTTGTGGCTTTTGTTGTTGCCATCATTGCCATTAAAGCATTTATCACTTTTCTGACACGCTACGGATTCAAGCTGTTTGGCTATTATCGTATCGTTCTTGGTATTGTATTGCTGATACTTTTCGCACTGGGCGTGGATTTGAACATCAGTGGTTAACAGCCTGATTTGAAATGCCATTTTTTCCTTTGCGTTTGAATTAGGGAAATGCAGCTTCATTTTGTTAAGGGATAAAAATTTCACAGAGATATCACAGAGAACCAAAGAGCAATATTCTTCGTTTCATTTGGTTTTTCAATAACACGCCCATAGTTCTTAAATTATTTTCGACAAAAATTATCTGAATATTTTGGAAACATCACGTCAGTATCATTTTGAAGAAGGTGAAACACTTCTTATAAATAAGCCTTATGCATGGACTTCGTTTGATGTGATAGGTAAAATGCGTGTAATTTTAAAATATCGTATCGGGTTAAAAAAAGTAAAAACCGGTCATGCAGGTACGCTTGATCCGCTTGCAACGGGGCTTTTGATTGTATGTACCGGTAAATTTACTAAGCGCATTGATGAGTTTCAGGGCATGGAAAAGGAATATACAGGAACCTTCCGAATGGGTGCAACTACACCTTCTTTTGATATGGAAACGGATGAAGATGCCCATTTTGATTATTCACATCTTACGGAAAGCCTTATTAATCAATCAGCACAAAAATTTGTTGGCGAACTGATGCAGGAACCGCCCATTTTTTCGGCTGTAAAAATTGACGGCAAACGCGCTTACGAACATGCCCGCAAAGGGCGCAGTGTGCTTCTCGAACCACGTAAAATAACGATAAGTGAATTTGAAATAACGCGCATAGCGTTACCGGACATTGATTTTAGAATAGTGTGCAGTAAAGGAACTTATATCAGAGCGCTTGCCCGTGATTATGGAACAGAACTGAACTGCGGCGCCTATTTATCTGCGTTGTGCCGCACACGCATTGGCATTTACCGCCTCAGCGATGCTATGACCATGGATGAGTTCGAAACTTCGGTACAACCGCTTATTCAATCACAATAAGTGCATCGCCTTCCATTACGGTATCGCCTTTTTTGACCTTAATTGCCGATACTTTGCCTTCTTTGTCTGAATTGATGTTGTTCTCCATTTTCATGGCTTCCAGCGTAAGCAGTTTTTGGCCTACCGTAATTTTATCCCCGATTTTTACATGAATAGCAAGGATGGCTCCCGGAAGCGGCGATTTAATAGTGCCTCCGCCAACCGGTGGCGAAGTCTTCATGATGGTGGGCGATGAATCGGTTGACGGAACGGCCATGGAACGTACCAGTTTGGGCGTTTTCGATTGCATGGAAGAACCTTCCACATCTACCTTGTAAGAATTTCCGTTCACGTGTACTTCGGCAGTGGTATCGTCAACACTAATAATTTCTACCTCGTAAGGGTTTTCGTTTATTTTGAATTTGAATTTTTTCATCGTTTAGCGCGTTAAATTTCTTGGGTATTTAAATGGAATCTGCCGTAAGCCGTATATTTTGGAGCTCCATGGAGAATACGGTCTGATCACTTTTTGGATGGTGAGGATGGCCTGTTCGTAATCATGCATTTCTTTGAAATACAGGTTAAGCGCCAGACCTATGGCTGCAGAAATTTCTGCGTCCTTATCTGTCTTTGGCTTTTCAACAGGCGGAGCGGATGCCGCTTTTACTTTTTTTTCTTTACCGAATACTTTCATGATGTTCTCTGATTATAATGGTAAATTGGAGTGTTTTTTCGCCGGATTGCTGTCTTTTTTTGTCGCCAGCGACTGCAACGCTCTGATGATTCTGAAACGCGTATTGCGTGGTTCAATCACATCGTCGATATAGCCGTACTTCGCTGCATTGTATGGATTGGCGAATTTTTCCTTGTATTCCTTTTCCTTTTTATCGACAAATTCAGCACGAGCTTTTTCATCAGTAATTTCTTTCAGCTCTTTTTGATACAGAACTTCAATAGCGCCTTTAGGTCCCATTACGGCAATTTCGGCAGTTGGCCATGCATAGTTGATGTCACCGCGAAGCTGTTTGGAACTCATAACATCGTGTGCACCGCCGTAAGATTTACGTAAGGTAATAGTGACTTTTGGAACGGTTGCTTCGCCGTATGCGAACAGTAATTTAGCTCCATGGAGAATAATGCCGCCATACTCTTGTGCAGTTCCCGGAAGGAATCCCGGAACGTCAACAAGTGTCACCAGCGGAATATTAAAAGCATCGCAGAAACGCACAAAACGTGCTGCCTTGCGCGAAGCATTGATGTCGAGAACACCTGCAAGATAATTGGGCTGATTGGCTACAATACCCACCGGCATTCCGTTGAATTTGGCAAAACCGGTAACTATATTCGGTGCGTAATGCCGCTGCATTTCCAGAAATTCACTGTCGTCAACAATTGTATGAATTACTTCTTTAACATCATAAGGCTTATTCGGATTGTCTGGAATAATCTCATTCAGCAGATCGTCAAGCCTGTCAATAGGGTCGTTGCAGGGCGACAGGGGAGGATCTTCAAGATTGTTCTGAGGCACGTAGGTGAGGAGTTTACGGATGAGCATGATTCCCTCTTCCTCATCTTCTGCAACCATATGGTTCACACCCGATTTGGAGCCATGTACCATTGCGCCGCCCAGTTCTTCTTCATTTACAATTTCACCGGTAACGGTTTTCACCACCTTAGGTCCGGTAACAAACATGTAACTGTTCTTTTTGGTCATGACAATAAAATCGGTGAGTGCCGGTGAATAAACTGCACCACCTGCGCAAGGTCCGAAAATAGCCGATATCTGCGGTATTACTCCCGAAGCCATGATGTTGCGCTGAAATATTTCGGCGTATCCGGCAAGGCTGGTAACGCCTTCCTGAATACGTGCACCACCGCTGTCGTTAATGCCAATAACAGGTGCGCCCACCTTCATCGCTTTGTCCATTACCTTGCAGATTTTTTGCGCAAAGGTTTCAGACAATGAGCCGCCGAATACCGTGAAATCCTGTGAAAAAACATATACCAAACGACCGTCAATAGTGCCATAACCGGTAACTACACCGTCGGAAAGATAAACCTCTTTTTCAAGACCGAAATTGGTACAGCGGTGCGAAACAAACATATCAAATTCCTCGAAACTGCCTTCGTCGAGCAGCATGTCTATGCGTTCGCGTGCTGTGAATTTACCTTTTTTATGCTGGGCATCAATGCGTTTTTGTCCGCCACCCAGTTTTGCTTTTTCGCGTTTTTCAAGTAATACCTTGATTTTATCTTCCAGTGCCATGAGGGATGCTGTTTGGGTTATTTAGAGTTTTTATTTTTGTCTTCGCAGAATTCGGTAAGTACACCCATGGTTGATTTTGGATGCAAAAATGCAATGTCGAGTCCTTCAGCGCCTTTGCGGGGTGTTTTATCAATCAATTGTACGCCTTTGGCTTCGGTTTCGGAAAGGACTGATTCCAGCCCATTCACGGCAAATGCCAGATGGTGAATGCCTTCTCCTTTTTTCTCTATGAATTTCCCAATCGGACCTTCAGGGTCGGTTGATTCCAGCAATTCTATCTTGGTTTGTCCAATCATGAAAAATGCTGTTTTTACCTTTTGCTCCTTCACTTCTTCAACGGAGTAGCATTTAATTCCGAGTATACCCTCGTAGTATTTAATGCCTTCTTCCAGATTCTTAACGGCGATGCCGATGTGCTCGATGTGTGAGATATTCATATTCACTAAATTTTCCGCAAAATTAATCCCTATTTTTTAATTGTTAATCAAATAACAGAAAAATATTATTATATCTTGATAATTGCCCGTGTGTTTCCATTTCAGTGCAACTAATTAATTAAAAATAAATGAAATAGGTGGATGCTATTTTTGATTGAAGAGACTGTCTGCGGTCATAAAAGTTCGGTACTGTTGTTTATTCATAAAATGGTTGCCACCCCTTTTTTAATTATTCATATTAATTATTAATTGTTCATTTTATAGATTCCATTGTTGGTCTGTATCCCAGTTTGCTTTAATAGTAATGGCCGAAGGATAATAATACACATCTTCCGGTTGTTGTTTCTGCAAGTAATTCCCGGTGTCCCATTTGCCATTATTATTGCGGTCGCAAAAAGCACGGACACCATATTTTCCAGGCATCAGATGCTCAAGACTGATTGTGCCTTCAGTTTGTATGCGCTGTTCTGCCTGTAATTTGCCGTCTTCGGTTACTACCTGAACGATAAACGGGTACCGATAATCCGAAACTTTTATTTTTAGCTTCAGCGTACCGTATGTTTCAGGTGCCGTTGTAGCGAATTTTAACTTTATAGTATCATTCTGAATACCGAAAATATCGGTGAAAGAGCCCGGCGGAATGTACAATTCATAGGCGGTTTTTTTCTTCCAGACGTATTTTACAAGGAGTTTCCTTTTAGACAAACTGTCAGCAAACAGCAGCTCGGGTTTGACCGCCTGAAACAATGAATCTTTTTTCTCTTTCAAAATGATATTCGGGAAATTATAACTATTTAACGGATGATTAAATATGAGTAATAATGGCTGAAAGTAATTCTGTAAACCGCTGCTGCCATATCCGGGAATGCAGGTAAGTGCAAAGCCTGTTTCGTTATCGGCGCTTCCCTTGCCCGTTTTATTTCTTGGTGTAGATTTAACTATTTTTGATTTGGTGAATAATTCAACCGTATCAAGTATCCTTCCCGCATCTGATATCTCAAGTTTCAGTGTGTCAGCCTCAGCATTTTTAAGCCAGCAAATGAGAGTATCTTTCGAAGCGTTGAATTCGTCTGTCTTCCAGTTGCTGCCAGGATTTTTATTCAGTACACGAATATTCAAATCAGACACAGGTTTTCGGAAAACGATATCCACACGACCAATTTTCTCTGCCTTTGCTTTTAGTACTTTTTGCAATGTATCACGCTCTTCGAATAGCAACATATTTATCAGGTTTATCGCAATTTTGGGTTGTGCTGCTCTGATAGAATCTTCTTTCTTTTTTGCAATGCTGTCTTTTTTACCGGGCTTTTGCGAGGCTGTGTCTGCTTTAATAACGGGCACATACTGAGCTGTTACAAGGGTGTCGCAGAACGCTATTTGTTCATTGGGCTGATCATAAATAAAGTTACTGTTCACATCTTTCAAGGCAAATATTTTATACCTGCCGGCGGCGATATTGTTCACTTCAAACAATCCTGATTCATTGGTTTTGCATATGTAATCAGGTGTTTTTTTATACGGCAGGGAATCCTCATTGTGACGGTAGAGCATAACATAGATGCCTTTTTCTGCTGCTTTGGTATAGGCATTTAAAATGCTGCCGTGAATGCTTAGAGAATCGACATGACTGCCGGTTGAAAAAACATACTGAAAATTTTGCAGAATATTGCTTTCGTTCACATCCTGAATGGCGTTGCCGAAATAAATCGTGTAGGTTGTGCTGTCGGCAAGTTTTTCAGTGAAATCAATAATTACTGATTTTCCTTTCAGCAGGAATTCGGGCATCTCTTTTAGGGGCGGAGAAATTACAATCTGATTTGCTGGGTCGGCAACGGTTACGAATTCATCGAAGCGTATGCTGATTCTTGAACCTTTAAATCCCGAGGACCACGCTGCAGGTTCGCTTTTGATTACAACAGGTGGTGTCCGGTCTGATGGACCGCCTGAGGGAGTCACAATGTTTGCACATGAGAACAGGAACATCATGCCGGTGAGGAACAGTAATTCTTTAAAAAAATTTAGTGCGCGTTTCATATGCAAAAATACTCCCGCAAAGATGGCGAAAAAAAACAAAAGGCAGCGGGTTGCGCTGCCTTTTTTCTGTAAAGAAAAGATTCTAGTACCGATAATGGTCGGGCTTATACGGTCCTTCTACCGGAACGCCAATATAATCAGCCTGTTCCTTCGAAAGTTTTGTGAGTTTAACGCCAATTTTCTCGAGGTGGAGGCGCGCAACTTCTTCGTCCAGATGTTTCGGAAGACGGTAAACATCCACTTCATATTTGTTTGTCCAGAGTTCTATTTGTGCCAGTGTTTGGTTGGTAAACGAATTGCTCATCACAAATGAAGGATGTCCTGTGGCGCAGCCAAGGTTTACCAGGCGGCCTTCGGCCAGCAGGAAAATAGAATGTCCTTCGGGGAAGAAATACTCGTCCACCTGAGGTTTTATCGTGCGTTTTTTAATACCCGGATAGTTTTCCATACGCTCAACCTGAATCTCATTGTCAAAATGACCGATGTTGCAGACAATGGCCTGATCTTTCATTTTAACCAGATGCTCAAGCGTGATTACGTCTTTGTTTCCCGTAGTCGTTACAAAAATATTTCCTTCATGAAGTGTGTCTTCGAGCGGAGATACTTCAAAACCTTCCATAGCTGCCTGAAGTGCACAAATAGGGTCAATTTCGGTAACAATAACGCGGGCGCCGTATGATTTCATGGATTTGGCACAGCCTTTACCAACATCGCCATAACCGCATACAACCACAACTTTACCGGCAATCATTACGTCTGTAGCGCGTTTGATGCCATCGGCAAGAGATTCGCGGCATCCGTAAAGGTTATCAAATTTTGATTTGGTAACAGAATCGTTCACATTGATGGCAGGAACCAGCAGTTCGCCATTTTCTTTCATGGTGTATAAGCGATGAACGCCGGTGGTGGTTTCTTCTGAAACGCCTTTCCAATCTTTTACCGTGCGGTGCCATCTCTGATTATCTTCAACAAATAATTGTTGGAGCGTTTTCAGGATAATACCTTCTTCTGCATTTTCCGGAGTTTTTTTCAGAACAGTTGAATCGTTCTCAGCTTTATATCCCAGGTGAATCATCAATGTAGCATCACCGCCGTCGTCAACCAACAGAGTAGGGCCGTTGCCACCGGGGAATGCGAGTGCCTGTGATGTGCACCACCAGTATTCTTCCAGCGTTTCACCTTTCCAGGCAAAAACAGGAACACCGGCAGCAGCAATGGCAGCGGCGGCATGATCCTGAGTAGAGAAAATATTGCAGCTTGCCCAACGGACGTCTGCGCCTAATTCAACCAGTGTTTCTATAAGAACGGCTGTTTGGATGGTCATATGAAGAGAACCGGAAATGCGTGCACCTTTCAGCGGTTTCTTTTTTCCGTATTTCTCGCGCAGCGACATCAGACCGGGCATTTCTTTTTCTGCGATCTGAATTTCTTTGCGACCCCAGTCAGCCAATGTGATATCGGCAATTTTAAAATCTTGTGTTTTTTCTGCCATTTTTGTTTCCATAAATATGTTATAAAAGGTTATTTTCAAAAAGTTTGCAAAGATACTTTTTTTGCAGCAAAGTGCAAAATCATAAATTCACAATACAAAGCAGATTCAAATTCTAATTATCTGAACGAATGAATGCTTATCGTACGACTGATATTTTTTCGGTTCGTCGTATCAGCCCATTTTCAAAAAGCCTGATGAAGTATGTTCCCCGTGCAATATCACTCAAGTCAAAGGAATGAGCAAGACTGCCTGTATTACTGCCTGACTGATCGCTACGGATGATACACCGACCTGTAAAGTCAATGATATCAAGCGTGTATTCCTGACCTGCATCTGCCATAAAAAGGACGGTCGTTTGCGCCGATGCCGGATTCGGGAATACCAGCATGTTCAATTCAGTATGATTTGCAGAACTGTCGCCGGTTCCGGTTAAACACGTCATTGGAGTCACGCCATAACCGGAGATGGCGTTGTTGCAATCTGTGAGACTGAAAGGGTTAATCTCTTGAATCACGATATTGTGATTGGGCGCAATAAGAACATAACAGGGATAATTCGTAATTTGGTAAAGCAGGTTCACCGAATCGCCTCCGCCTTCGGTACCACTTGCACAGGGGTAATTAACCCCGAAGAAATTATCAAATGTTTGAACCTGATTCGTATTATCCCCTGCATCAATTCCTAAAAAAACAACACCGCCCTCGTTACAACCGAAATATTCGTAAGAAGCGTTCGCATCGGGTGCTGTTGCCTGGCATGTAGGGCATGACACAAAGAAAAAATCCAACAACACATATTTTCCTGCGTTCAGATAATCGAACAGTTTGTGGTTGTTGCCGTGTGTGTCAGTAACGATAAAATCTACAGCAGTGGTAAGCGGCGTTTGAGAACTGCCGGCAAAAGAAACCAGAAAAAACACTAAGGCTGCAACAGTTTTGCGCATGTAATATCGGGTTTGCCTTATGCAAAATTATTATAAATGTACATAATTGCTCGAATTTTCGCAGGTTTTCATTATAAAATGTTTAATGTCAATTGTTGGACTTTCGCGACAAGCTGATGATTAAAATCAAATGCCCTGACCAATGACATTCCAACTGTAATAAAAAGCTTTCGTACCTTTGCACCTTATATTGTTTGAATATGCCCGTTAATGAAATCCGTCGTATTAATCAGAGCACAATACTCGGAACATGGTTGATTAACGAATCATGGGAAGAGCTGTATGAAAAGGCGTTTCTATCGGAGCACGAGTTGGCGGAATTCGATACATTCAGGAATGATACACGAAAGAGACAGTGGCTTGCTTACAGAACTCTGATACGCGAGATGCTTGGCGAGAATTATTTATTGATATACGATGGTGATGGCAAGCCTCACATAAATGAACCCGGGCATTTTGTTTCAGTATCGCATTCTAAAGATTATGCCGCAGTTATTGTAAGCAAAGATAAAGCAGTAGGAATTGATGTTGAAATGATACATCCACGCATTGAGAAAGTTATAGGAAAATTTCTCTCGGAAGAAGAAATTGGGGCGGTTGGTACTGCAAAACGCCTTGAAAAGCTTTTTGTGTACTGGTCGGGCAAGGAAGCTCTTTACAAACTCGACGGAAAGGGTGCGGCGGATTTCAGCCATCAGATATTGTTCGGTCCGTTCGAATATGAAACACCGGGGAGGCTTACAGGGCGAATTATCAGACATGGTGATGAGAAGCAATATACCGTGAATTATGAAGAAATGAGCGAGTACATGCTTGCTTATGCCATAGAATAAAATATTATGATATCAAACCGACCAAAACCGGCAAATATCCGGCATGAACTGGAACGGCGCATTCTTGTGCTTGACGGTGCCATGGGAACAATGATACAGGCATTCAAGCTTGAAGAAAATGATTATCGCGGCGGGCGCTTCAAAGACCATCCACAACTGCTCAAAGGCGCGAATGACCTGTTGTCGCTTACACGACCCGACGTTATTTCTGCCATACATGAACAATATCTGGATGCCGGATCCGATATTATTGAAACCAATACCTTCAATGCCAACAGGCTTTCAATGGCTGATTACGGTCTTGAGAGTGCTGTATATGAAATGAATATTGAGTCGGCAAAACTTGCCCGTGCTGCTGCCGATAAATTCACAATGCAAAATCCTTTAAAACCCCGGTTTGTTGCCGGTGCCGTTGGTCCTACAGGGAAAACACTCAGCATTTCCGATAATGTGTCGGAACCCGCAATGCGGTCTATGACCTTCGACCTACTTACAGCCACCTACGAAGAGCAGATAAATGGCTTGATAGACGGAGGTGTGGATGTGTTACTTATTGAAACTATTTTTGACACGCTTAATGCGAAAGCTGCAATATACGCATCGAAGCAGGTGTTCAAAAAGAAAAATATTACGCTTCCGCTGATGCTTTCAGTGACGATTAGTGATAACAGCGGACGTACACTTTCGGGGCAAACGCCCGAAGCGTTCCTCGTTTCCATATCGCATGCATCACCTTTGGCAGTGGGTTTCAATTGTTCATTGGGTGCTACCGCACTGCGCCCGTTCATTGAAGAAATGTCGGCAAAAAGTCCGTTCTTTCTCAGTGTTTATCCCAATGCCGGTTTACCTGACCATACGGGTTGCTACGACGAAGGTCCTGAACAAATGGCCGCAAATGTGGCGCCACTGCTGCGCGAAGGACTGGTGAACATAATTGGTGGGTGCTGCGGCACTACCCCAAAACATATTGCGGAAATAGCAAAACTTGCAGAAACTGCTACCGGTCGGCAGATTCCGGAAATAAAAAAAGAAACGAGGCTCAGCGGACTCGAAGTCCTTACCATCAATAAAGAAAGTAATTTTATCAATATCGGCGAACGAACCAATGTCTCCGGTTCACGGAAATTCGCAAAGCTGATACGCGAGAAAAAATATCCGGAAGCCCTTTCAATTGCCCGGCAGCAGGTTGCCGCAGGAGCACAGGTTATCGATATCAATATGGACGATGGCCTGTTGGATCCCGAAAAGGAAATGGTGAATTTTGTGAACCTGCTGGCTTCTGAGCCTGATATCAGCCGCGTTCCGTTCATGATAGATTCATCGCGCTGGACAGTGATAGAAGATGCCCTCAAATGCATACAGGGAAAAGCAATAGCGAATTCCATCAGTTTGAAAGAGGGCGAATCTGTGTTTATTGAGCGGGCGCGCACACTGCATGATTTGGGTGCAGCTGCCATAGTAATGGCTTTTGATGAGAATGGACAGGCAGCTACAAAAGAAGAAAAAATTGCCGTGTGTAAGCGTGCCTATGATTTGCTTACAAAAGAGGCCGATTTTAAACCTGAAGATATTTTTTTCGACGCCAACATTCTTACCATCGGTACCGGTATGGATGAACATGCCGCTTATGCACTGAATTTTCTGGAAGCGGTGAAGTGGATTAAAGGCAATTTGCCATACGCGAAAGTGAGTGGTGGGGTAAGCAATCTCTCATTCTCGTTTCGCGGCAACGATGCGCTGCGTGAGGCAATGCATGCAGCCTTTCTGTATCATGCCATAAAAGTGGGCATGGATATGGGTATCGTGAATGCAGGGGCTCTTCCTGTGTATGAAGATATTCCGGCTCCCTTGCTTCAGCTTGTAGAAGACCTGATTCTTAACCGCAGAAAAGATGCAACTGAGCGTATTACGGTTTATGCACAGGGAATGGCAGCCGGCGAAAAGAAAACCGAAGCGGAAGAACAATGGCGAGCAGACAATCCCGAGAAACGGCTGCAGCATGCGCTGATAAGCGGCAATGAAGATTTTCTGATTGCCGACCTGGATGAAGCAATGACGGCTTATGGCTCTGCACTTTCGCTGATAGAAGGTCCGCTGATGGCGGGCATGGGAAAGGTTGGCGATTTGTTTGGCAGTGGGAAAATGTTTCTGCCACAGGTCATAAAAAGCGCTCGCGTGATGAAAAAAGCCGTGAGCCATCTGGCTCCGCACATTGAAAAAGAAAAAAAGGATAGTGTTGGTAAGCGTGCCGGAACGTTTGTATTAGCTACAGTCAAAGGCGATGTTCACGATATCGGAAAAAATATTGCTCAGGTTGTACTTGGATGTAATAATTTTGAGATTATTGACCTTGGCGTAATGGTTCCTGCCGATAAAATACTGCGTACAGCAATCGAACAAAAAGCTGATATCATTGGGTTGAGTGGGTTGATTACTCCTTCTCTTGATGAAATGATACACGTTGCCCGCGAAATGGAAAAAGCGGGAATGAGCATTCCTCTGATGATTGGAGGCGCTACAACTTCCGAGATTCATACAGCGTTGAGAATTGCTCCGGCATACAGCGGTCCGGTAATCCATGTGCACGATGTATCGCAGGCTGCCGCCATTGCTTCAAAACTATTATCAGCAGATCAGAAAGCGGATTATGTGATATCACTGCGCGAAAAGCAGCAAAAAGTGCGTGAACGGCACGAAACTTCGCAGGCAAAGCTTGAATATATTACACTGGCCGAAGCGCGCAGCAACCGCCATAAAACGGACTGGAAGAATTTTGATTTCGCGAAACCAGCGTTTACTGGGGTTAAGAAAATTGAAGTGTCTGTTGCAGACCTGATTCCTTACATCGACTGGACATTCTTCTTTTTTGCATGGAAGCTGAACGGTCGGTTCCCGGCACTGCTCAGCGATCCGGTAAAAGGACCTGAAGCAACAAAACTTTACGAAAGTGCCCTCGAATTACTCAACCGCATTGCCAAGAATGATATGCTGAAAGCTGTTGGATATGTCGGGTTCTATGAGGCCAATAGCCTGGGTGACGATGTTCATCTTAGATACGGAAGCGGAAATGATGCGGTGCTTCATTTTATGCGTAATCAGGAACGCCGGTTTGAACTTCACGAAAACCGCTGCCTGTCCGATTATATTGCACCTGAACCGTACAAAGATTATATCGGGTTATTTGCAGTAACTGCCGGTATTGGTGCCGATGCACTGGCTGATGGTTTTTCGGCCGACGGCGATGATTACAACGCGATTCTGCTGAAATCACTGGCAGATAGGCTTGCCGAAGCCTTCGCGGAAAAAATTCATCACATGGTGCGCAAGGAATTTTGGGGCTATGCACCTTCAGAACATGAGGATACACAGGCATTCCTTAAAAATGAATTTGCAGGTATACGACCTGCAGCCGGCTATCCCTGCTGCCCAGATCATTCAGAAAAGAAGGCGATTTTTGAATTGCTTGAAGTTAACCCGGAAGATATATTGTTAACGGAAAATTACGCAATGTCGCCTGTGGCATCCGTTTGCGGTTATTATTTTTCACATCCCGAATCAAAATATTTTGCCATCGGTAATGTTCAGCCCGATCAAATCGAAGATTATTCGGTTAGGAAACAAACCTATCTTAAAAATATAAATACACTGAAATGAAAATTGCAGAAAGAATAAAAAAATCAGACAAAACTTTATTTACGTTTGAATTGCTGCCACCCCTTAAAGGTGATAACATAGGTACTATTCATGAAATGATAGAGCCCTTGCTGGAGTTTTCGCCGGCATATATTAATGTTACCTATCATCGTGAAGAAGTCGTTTATAAAAAGCGTGATGGCGGTTTGCTTGAAAAGAAAATCGTACGGAAACGCCCGGGAACAGTTGGAATAACGGCAGCCATCAAATTCAAATATAAAATTGAGGTTATTCCGCATATTATTTGTGGGGGTTTTAGTCGTGAAGAAACTGAGAATGCCCTGATAGACCTGCATTTTTTGGGAATACATAATTTATTGGTGCTTCGCGGCGATGTGCCTAAATCAGAAAAATATTTTGTTGCCGAATGCGATGGTCATGAGCATGCAATCGACCTTGTGCGTCAGGTTCAGGATTTGAATAAAGGTATTTATCTGGATGATGAAGTGGAGAATAAAACACCCACAGACTTCAGTATTGGTGTTGCGGGTTATCCTGAAAAACACGCTGAAGCTCCTAATATGCAATCGGACCTGCGTTATCTGAAACAAAAAATTGAAGCAGGAGCAGAATATATCGTCACACAAATGTTTTATGACAACGCAAAATATTTCAGCTTTGTGAAACAATGCCGTGCCGAAGGTATTGATGTGCCAATCATTCCGGGAATAAAGCCGATTGCCTCCATTAAGCAAATTAATATGCTTCCGCAGACATTCAATATAGATATTCCGAATGCACTGGCACAGGAAATAGAAAAATGTAAAAATAATGAGCAGGCGCGTGAGGTTGGTGTTGAATGGACCACGGCTCAGGCCAAGGAACTATTGAAAGCAGGTGTTCCGGCATTGCATTTTTTTACAATGGGTCGCGCCGATAATATTCGGAAAATTGCAAAAGCGGTTTTCTGATCATGATGAAAATGATATCTTTGAACAAATAATCAATCATGAGCATTTACACCCACATAGTTTCAAAAATTGAAAATGGTCGCAAACAGTTAGCTGTACTTATAGATCCAGATAAAGTGAGCGGCGTGGAGGTTGGGCGTATGGCAGAAATCTCACAGACGTGCGGTGTCGATTATTTTTTTATTGGTGGAAGCCTGCTTACCAATGATAATTTGGATTGCTGCATAGAGAATTTGAGAAAGCACAGCTCCATTCCGGTTGTGCTGTTTCCGGGAAACACGCTTCAGATAAATGCAAAAGCTGACGCAATCCTTTTTCTCTCACTTATTTCCGGGAGAAATCCTGAAATGCTGATTGGTAAACATGTCGTTGCAGCGCCCTATTTGAGAGCAAGCATGCTGGAAGTGATACCAACCGGTTATATGCTTATAGAAAGCGGAAAGCCAACAACGGCGCTATATATGAGCAATTCAACGCCTATTCCTTCGGATAAAGATGATATTGCGGTGTGTACGGCTCTTGCAGGTGAAATGCTCGGTTTGAAATTAATCTACGCCGATGCCGGAAGTGGCGCCGAAAGAACGGTTACACCTTCAATGATTCGTAATCTTAAAAAGAATATTTCTATTCCCCTCATTATTGGGGGTGGCATCCGCAGTGCTGCCAAAGCCAAAGAAATTTATGATGCCGGAGCCGATATAATAGTGATAGGTAATGCCATCGAGAAAAACAGCCGCCTGATATCCGACATCAGGGAGGCCGGAAACGCATTATAGTGAATTGTTTTTTGGCTTTCCCAATAAGGATTAGTACGGTAAATAATAATCAGGCGAATCTTACTTCATTTTTCTGACCGAATTACTTTAAAAAATAATTTTATAGGCTTTTTATGAGCGTTTATAAGTATTATATTGGTAGTTAAATATGTAATTTATTTCATTAAAAGTATGATTAATATATTGATAAACATAATGTTACGGCAGTTTATCATTAAATTAAAAATAATTTTCATTTTTTTTCAAAATTCAAATATTTTCTTACATTTGCTGCCTGGCAATTTTGTAAAAAAAGAGCAAAAGAGTTAGTAAAATTTTTTCTTGCAAGGTTTTTCACCTGCACGCAATTGCCCTCCCAAAAACAATTAATTAGATAACCAAACGGTTTAGGAAACCTGTGCCCTTTCGGACCGGTTTTCCAAACGAAATGCAGTATGGACTAATTAATTTGATTCGCATGAAGTGTTTTTACGAAAAAAATAAATGCTTGCAACATGGCAAAACTAAATTTTGTAATCCTCGTCAGTTGTGTATAATACTTGTCACATTGCTTCTCCAGACAAATGTGTTAGCTCAAATATATCCAATGGTCCAAAACCTTCCATACACACAGAATTTTGGAGTAGGCGCATTTACTCTGATGCCTGAAGGTATGGCCGTATGGACAGTCAGTGCAGGTCCGAAAACAACGCAGGCATTGGCGCAGGCAAGCGTTGCAAATGGAAATGCCCTGATTCCTGCAGCCACTGCGTCACAGGTTGGCTCGGGTTGTTTTGGTCTGGCGATAAATGGCAATGGTATGCTGTACATTCAAACAGGATCCAATACAGTAAACGGCACCAACCAGGGTGCCGTTGCCGTTTCAACAATCGGGTATAGCAATATACAGGTGTCGTTTTCTGTGCAGATGATATCCGCACAATTAAAAACGGTGGGGCTGGTTTTGCAATACCGTACTGCCACTACAGCCGCTTGGACAAATGTGACAGGAGGGGTTTATTCCCATAATAATGTGGATAGAGTTAACGGACAAACTGACAATTTCGTCAATCTGATATTGCCAACTGCCGCGGCAAACAAGTCCGTAGTGCAGCTTCGCTGGGCAAGTTGGGCAGGTACACAGGCTGGAAACTATTCGGGAGTGGCAATAGATAATATTTCTATAACCGGAACCTACGATCGTCCGACTTATTATTTTCGGAGTAAACAATCCGGCAACTGGAGTAATACGAACACATGGCAGATGTCGTCTAATAATTCAACTTGGACAGATGCTGTTTTTACACCCAATTATAAATCGAAAAGTATAACAATTCAAACCGGACACAATGTTGTTCTTACGACAATTGATACCCTTGATGAGGTAATAATAAATGGTACTTTGACTTATGGCGATTTTTCCGGTAATGAGTTAGCGGTTAATAACGGCGCGGGAACTGATATTATAGTAAATGGTGCTTTTGAAGATTCCGGACCAAACGCAATCAATTTTTTGACCGGCGCAACATGGGCTATCGGTACAAATGGAACACTCATCCGAACGCGAAGTACTGCCCCCGATAACTGGCAGTTGAAGTATCAGGGAGGCATTGCAGTAATTCCGGCAACCGCCAATTGGATACTCCGTAAAACGGGCACTGATTCTCCTGTGCTGTCAAGCCTTGGCGGGATGTATTATCCCAACCTCTTAATTGAGTGTGCTACGATGACAGGATGGATTTGTAATGGCAATTCATGTTTTTCAGGTGCAACAGATTATCCACGCATCAAAGGTTCGCTATTTATTGGCGTAAACCAGAGTGGTACTGTAAATTTTAAAAATGAGAATTCTTTTACAACTGCTATTCCGGTAGCCGGAAATATAATCGTCGGCAACGGCTCCTCGCTTCAAAATTGCGGAACCGGCATTGATGTAAAAGGCAATATTATTATTGACGGAATTCTTTCATATGGAAACAGCGGCACGCGAAAAATATTGTTTTCGGGCACCACAACCCAAACGATTAGCGGAAACGGAACAATTAACTTTTATAATATCGCTGTTAGCAAAACTACAACGCCCCTGAATCTCGCAACAAACATCAGTGTTGAGAACAGCCTTGTTTTAACGGCAGGAAAGATGCTGTTGGGAAATAACAATCTTATTCTCGGGCCGGCAGCAACAATTACTGCGACATCAAATGCTTACATCAGAACCAATGGACTTGGCAAACTTGTGAAAAAATATAATAGTACGGGCGCAGCTTTCACCTTTGCAGTAGGTGATTCATTGAAATATACTCCTTACACGATTAACCTGACATCAGGCAGCATTACTCCAAATGCAGATATTTCGGTTCGGCAGGTTTCTGTTCGCGAACCTCACTTTGCTGTCTGTTCAAACTATATCAGGAAATATTGGGAAGTGAATGTTAACAACATCACTAATGCTGCAGCAACAGCTACTTATTTATATGCCGATGCTGATGTAGAACTGAATGAAAATGATTTTACTGCACTTCGATGGAGTGCTGCTGACAGTACGAAAATTGCAGGGACTGTCAACAAAGCAACAAATACAGCAACTGCTTCCGGCTTGCTAAAATCCGGAAACTATACTGTGGCAGGAATAATTCCTCACGATGTATGTTCTGCTGCAACCGGTATAACAGCTGATACTAATTGTTCGCTCCGTCAATATTACTCTTATGGAACCTGTTGGCTAAAACTTCAAAACAACTTCCAGCAGCAAAAACTGACAGCTATAAGTGGCATTAACAGTCCACTTACGATTACTCTTTATTCAGGAAGTTGCAACGGTATGACGAAAATTCGCAAAGATTCCATCGGTGCAAATGATACCTTGATAATTGATACACTAAAACTTATTCCCGGAATCTATTTTGTTAAGGTGGAAACCTCAGGAAAATTTCAGGTTTCTGTTTGTAAATTTTTGCCGGTACTCGATTTTACGTTATCTGCAGACTCTTTGAGTGATGGAGACACACTTAAAATAATAAACACTTCAAAGGGATTTTCTGTAAATGCCGGTTTTTTGTGGCAATTTAATGATTGTACATTTTTCCCCGATGATTCTTTACAAAATACCTGCAGTCTTACCACGAGGGGAATTCACCCGCAACTTAAAGGAACATTCATAATGGATGGTTACCATTATATCAGTTTAAAAGCTGTTGATAATAATGGCGCAATTATAACGACTGTATCACCTGAATTAAAAACAGTTTTGAGCGGCATGAAAACAAACTCGTGCCACGGGACGTGCCATGATACGCTTCCATTGGATCCATGTCAATATATTTGCAACGGAGATTTTGAGTACCACTCCGCTTGCCCACAAGGAATTAGTGAGATTTGCCTTACTGAGCCCTGGACAATTAATGATAGCCTCGGAAGCACCTGTAGTACACCCGACTACTTTAATTCTTGCAGAACCTGCAACAACATCTCCGGGTGTGTCAGTGTTCCTCAGAATATGATAGGCTACCAGAATTCACATACTTTACATGGTGGCGCCTATGCCGGTTTTATCGCAACAAGCTACGCATACTATTGGAATCCCTATTATCTTTATGAATATATTCAGCAACCCCTAAAATTTCAATTGACGCAGGGGGAAAGGTATCATGTAATAATGTACCTCAGTTTGGCCGAACGCTGTAACTATGCTGTTGGGGGGTTGCAAATGTATTTTACCAATGGGCAGCCACAGCAACCGACAGGATGGCGTCAAATAGTACCGGCATTTCCGGCGCAACTAACAACACCTTCACCGATAATAAATGATAAGCAAAACTGGGTGTTATATAGTGCCGATTTTGTTGCGCCAACTTCCGGCATTGACTGGGTAACGATTGGCGTTTTCGACCCTGACCCTCCCAATCAGCCAAATCAGCCGGTTTCAGGCAATTACATGGGGGTAAATTATTTGCCGGGCTGGGACAATGCTTACTACTTTATCGATGATGTAAGTGTTACCTTTGAGCCCACTATAACCGCCTCACAGACTCAGATTTGCCCGGGTCAAAGCTCGATACTTACAGTAGCGGGAGGGACACAATATCTTTGGAACACTGGTCAGACAACACAATCAATAACAGTGAATCCATCTGCATCAACAACCTATTTTTGCACTATTACAAGTGCAAATGGTTGCACCAAGATAGATACCGTTACAGTTGGTGTTGTTGGGCTGCCCACACAACCACAGCTTATCGGATCATTCCATAATTGCGTTCAGGGCGCTTCATTACAATATAGTGTTGTGAGTCCGCCAACGGGTTGGACCTATAATTGGTCTTTTCCTGCAAGCGAGACATTTTCAAACTCAAACCCTAACGGTCCGGCTACCTTCAATGTGGTTTGGAAAAATCCATTCAGTGCACCGCGTGTAAATCTTATCGTAAAAGGTACCGAACCAGTGAACGGCTGCTCAAACTCTGATACTATCACCATATATCAATGCTGCGATGCCGGTATTAGTACCTATCCCGGAACCCCCGATTATAATTGGCTCGACCAAACGATAACACTCGTTAATGGAATTACACTTGTTGGAAACAAGAAAATTATCATTAATGGTACCGTTTATTTTGATGAGGACCTCACCTTTGATGGCTGCACTTTCTACATGGGGCCATTTGCAAAGGCTGTTGTTAAAAGTGGACGTACGGTTACCATTAAAAGAAGCTCGGTGGTGCAGTCGTGCGATAAAATAAATATGTGGGACGGATTTTATATTTCGGATAATACAGCTACTCTTAAAATCTTAGGCAAATCTTGGGTGCAGGATGGTCGTAATGCTGTTGTTTCACAAAATGGCGGAATATTTCAGATAGAAGAATCCAGCACTTTTGATTTGAATAATATCAGTTTATTAGTGAAATCACAAGGTGCAAATACAGCGAGTTATTTTAAAACAAATTTCGTGCGATGCTCTAATGCCGCCTCAATGCTTTGGCCCTACAATAATAACCGAAGTTACTGCGGCGTTAAAGTTGATACAACCACTTATGTTTTAATTGGTCCGTCAAATACGTTTAATAAACTTGATGTCGGAATTTATTCATACAAATCAGGCGTGGAGATTATACAAAATACATTTAATAATATAACGACTGCACCTCTCCAGTTTACCAAAGCAGCCATTTGGGCAATAGGTCCGGGTGTTTCGCTGAAGGCGCTCAATAATACATTTACGAATTGCTTTGAAGGAATATACTGCGAACGACGTATGAATATTCAGGTGAAGAACAATACGTTTACTACAATAAAACAAAATGCGGTTTATTATAATGGTATTGGGCCTGTGCTAAACAGTAATACCGTGCTTGTTGATGCCAATATTATTTCAAATGCCGGCAATGGTGTATTTGCGTACATGCCGGGCAAAAGCATCAGTACAATATCAAACAACAATATCAGCTGGACCTACAGCGTACCCGACACTCTTCGCTATGGCATTAAATTTTATGGTACTAACAGCGCGAACGAAAAAATGACCATCGGCCCCATGAATGTGGTGGGCGCTACTTACGCCTATAAAGCAATTGGCCTTCAAAATGCCGTACTGCCGGTGGTTACTGCCAACACCATCACCATTGCCAATAAAAGTGGCAGCTTTACTCCCTATGGCATACACCTGCAAAATTGCGTGAGTGCCAAGGTAAAGTGCAACAATGTAAGCACCAACAACAATCCTGCACCCGGTACAGGTATGAAAAGCTTTGGGATAGCCTTTGAAATGAGCGAAAATACTTCCTTACTGGCAAATAATATTAATAATATACACACGGCAATTATGGCCGCCAACTCCTGCCTGAATTCTAAAGTGTTTTATAATAATATGAATTATTGTAGATACGGACTTGTGCTCAATGCCCAGGGCATTATTGGGCAGCAGGGCAATATGCAACAACCAACAAATAATAACTGGACCGGATGTGTGTATGATACGTGGAGTTTTTCTTCTTATGGCGGGTCTTCTGCATTGTATGTCCAGAATACCACGAATATAAATCCATACATTCTATTCATCCATTTTTCTCCAAATAACCCACTCTATTCTGCATTTTCGCGCATGGGTGGAGCACAAAATATAATGCAGCCGCTCAACCCTTGCGCCGGATGGCCTGTGATTGCAAGCGTTCAGAGTGCGCAGCTTACTGACATTGCCGAACAAGGAGCTGTTGGGCTGCAAGCAACCGATAAAGCTGCCGAATACTCTGCAGAGCGCTCGCTGCGCAATATTGTAAAATACGATTCGCTGATGGCGCTTGAACCTGTTTTAGATGCTTTTTACAATAGTACCGAACCCACCGCTATGGGCTTGCTCGACTCTGCCTTGGCAGCCATACGCGAAGGAAATTGCTCTGTGGCAGCTGTTCTAAATAATAGGGTGCCCGATACGAATGTAATAGAAGCGAATGAGAGGCGGGTGAATGAAATAGAACTGAACCACTGCAACGGCAACAGCCCATTTACCGAAGCTGAAGTAAGTGAACTGAGAGCGTTGGCACAAAGCTGCCCGTTTACCGATGGCAAGGCAGTATATCGCGCCCGTACGCTATTAGCAATTGTTGATAGTTTTAACACCGAGTATTTGAATGAATGTGAAGAGCTGCGCATAATTGAAAATCGTAAAATCAGCACCCAAAAGGCTGAAGATACTGTTTCAGAAAATGCAGCTATTCAAATAAGCATATATCCAAACCCTGCCGCCGAGGTAATAAACGTGGAAGTTTCGGGGATTGCGCTCGGAGTGCCCATGAGCATGGAGGTGTATGATGTAATGGGCGTAATGGTGAAAAAAATAGGCTTCGTGAATGAGGGCATGAATTCTATTCTGCTCAGTGAAATTAGCAACGGGGTGTATTTCTGCAACCTGATTAAGGGCGGAATAATACTCAGCAAAAATAAAATTGTAATAGTTAAATAGATGTATTTTAACCTTTTGTTTGCATTTGGTTAAGATTGGTATTATCTTTAAAAATTAATAGAAGCAATGAGAAAACCGGCAACCATAATGATTGCTATGTTCATGATTCTGCTTGTGAATACATCATTTTCACAAGTGAATCTGGTGCCAAACCCAAGTTTTGAGGAGAGCCATGGTGAATGGCCATGTCCATTTAATAATTTGGATAGTATTCCATGGCCGAATTATTGGGTAAGCCCGGCTTCGGTTGGTGATGGCGACCCTGATTATTTAATCAGTTGGTGTTGTAACCAATATAGTTCAGTCCCTTCAAATTATGCCGGTATTCAATTTCCTTATGAAGGTGATGCTTACACAATGATAGGTCTTGTATCTGATACAGCAGCGGGTCACGCTCCATACAGGGAATATTTGCAAACGGTATTATTAGATACTTTAAGAAGCGGGCACCGTTACTGTTTCAGCGCTTGGATGTCATCTAGCGATTCGGCCGCCAAAGTAACTGATGATATTGGCGTTTATTTTTCTGACACTGCTATTTATAAATATGATGGGAAAAATTTTCCAGTTACACCACAGATAAGGAATCCGGAAGGTCGCTATTTGGATGATAAAGCCAACTGGCAACTTTTTTCGGGGAGTTTCGTTGCTGTTGGCGGGGAAAGATATATTACTATCGGTAATTTTTTAGACGATTTTCATACCAATTATATTACACCGCAACCACATTCAAATGATGTTGGTTGGACAAGCGTGGGCGCTTATTACCTTGATATGGTTTCTTTATATGACTGCACCGGATTTGATTACCGTGCCAATGCAGGGGGTAAAAACCTGCACATAAGTTTGGGCGATAGTGTTCAGTTAGGCACCGATGCCAGCCCTGCACGGCAGTATAGCTGGTCGCCGGCGGCGGCATTGAACTCGAATACCATTGGGACGCCTACGGCTGCGCCACAGCAAACCACTACTTATACGCTTACCGTAATTGACGAGTACTTTCAAATGACATCAGATTCTATAACCGTTTTTGTAGATCCGGTAGCATCTGTTGCTGAAAAGCAAAATGAACGCAATATTAAAGTGTATCCAAATCCGGCTGCGGATATAGTAACCATTGAGTTTAAAAATGGAATTTTCGAAAATGCAATCGTAGAACTGTACGACCTTACTGGTCAAAAAGTGTTGGTTGAAACCATTGAAAGCGGCAGCTCGAAACATCAGATAAATCTGAAAGAGATGAATGCCGGATTCTATTACTGCAAAGTAATTAATAACGGGCTTATGTATGGCGAACAGAAAATAGTAATCGTAAAGTAGGATAAAATTATTCACTGTTCCCGCCACAGGCGGACAGGCGTTTTTCACTCTTCACATGTAAAAAAAAGTACAATGAATAAAACAAAAGCCATAATGGTCTTTTTGTCGGCTTTTCTGATAACGGAACTTGCTTTTTCACAAATGAATCTGGTGCCAAACCCAAGTTTTGAGCAAAATCATGGCACTGAACCTTGCCCTTTTAATCCTGCCGACAGTCTTCTGTGGCCTGACAGTTGGATAAGCCCAGCGCCAAATTGGGGCGGTGGAAATCCTAATTATTATTTGACATCGTATTGTAATCAGTATAGCTCTGTGCCACTGAATTTCGACGGGTATCAATATCCTTATGAAGGCAATGCATATACCTTAATTGCCATTGTTGGTGACACGGCCTCGATGCTTTGGAGAGAATACTTACAAGTTGAATTAACACAAAACCTAGAAGCGGGACATCGTTATTGTTTTAGTGCATGGCTATCTTGTGGTGATTCCGCAATGAGAGCGACAGATGATATTGGAGTGTATTTCTCTGATACTGCAATTTACCAAAATGGAAGTGAGAATTTTACATTCATTCCACAGATAAGAAATCCGGAAGGTCGCTTTTTATCTGATAAGACTGGTTGGCAGCTTTTTACAGGGAGTTTCGTGGCTGTTGGTGGGGAAGATATCTTACTATTGGAAATTTCTTAAATGACTATCAATCTGATTACATTATACCGGAACCTCATGCAACCGACTTAACTTACGATGAGGCATTTTATTACCTTGATATGGTTTCTTTATATGACTGCACCGGATTTGATTACCGTGCCAATGCAGGGGGTAAAAACCTGCACATAAGTTTGGGCGATAGTGTTCAGTTAGGCACCGATGCCAGCCCTGCACGGCAGTATAGCTGGTCGCCGGCGGCGGCATTGAACTCGAATACCATTGGGACGCCTACGGCTGCGCCACAGCAAACCACTACTTATACGCTTACCGTAATTGACGAGTACTTTCAAATGACATCAGATTCTATAACCGTTTTTGTAGATCCGGTAGCATCTGTTGCTGAAAAGCAAAATGAACGCAATATTAAAGTGTATCCAAATCCGGCTGCGGATATAGTAACCATTGAGTTTAAAAATGGAAATTTCGAAAATGCGATCGTAGAACTTTACGATCTTACAGGTCAAAAAGTATTGGTTGAAGCCATTGAAACGGGCATTTCAAAACATCAGATAAATCTGAAAGGAATAAATGCAGGATTCTATTACTGCAAAGTAATTAATAACGGCCTTGTGCTTGGCGAACAGAAAATTGTAATTGTAAAATCAATGAGGCTGTGATTTTGCGAACCGAAATCATTAAGTCGAACTGATCCCGAGCTTGTCGAGGGATCACAGGGTATTATTCCCCACTGTTCGCTGCGTTTTTTTCCAGTGTGGTGACCTCAGACGGTTTTTATCTTAATATCCTTGATATTCAGTTGAAGCGTAACATTTCCGTTCCATTCATTTTCTTCGATGTGATAGCAGATATCAAAGGTGTTTCCACTTCTTATATAGTCATAAAGTTCGCCATACTGAAAAGCGATAGCCGGCAGCGGAAGCCCTGAAATGGTGGGATGTGTGATATTGAGTTTAAGATGATTTTTGCCTACAACCCTTGCAGTTCCTATATCTACAACACCACGAGAAAGAAATACCGGTGCCATATTACCGGGGCCAAATGGAGCAAACTGCTGGATAATGCGATAGAACTTAGAATTTATCTGCTTTAAGTCGAGTTCGGTGTCAACTTCAACTTCCGGCACCATCATGTCTTCGGTAATTGTTGAACACACGATATCTTCAAATCGACTGATGAACTGCGTTAAATTCTCGGGCTTCAACGAAAGGCCGGCGGCATATTTGTGTCCACCAAAGTGTTCGAGCAGGTCCGAGCAGGCATCAATGGCATCATAAATATCAAAATCTTTGACCGAGCGGGCAGAGCCGCAAATCAGTCCATTGGAATTTGTAAGAACAATGGTGGGCCGATAAAACGATTCGGTAAGGCGCGATGCAACAATTCCAATAACACCTTTATGCCATTCGGGTCTGTAAACAACCGTTGATTTATTCCTAAGAAGCACCTCGTCGTTTGAAATCATCTCGATCGCCTGAATCGTTGTGAGGCTGTCGAGGCTTCGGCGCTCGGTATTATAATTATCGATGTGTTTGCCTATCCCAAATGCTTCTTCAATATTCGGAGAAATGAGTAATTCAACTGAATTGCGACCACTTTCCATTCTGCCGGCGGCGTTTATTCTGGGACCGATAAGAAACACCAAATCATTGATGTTAAGCTGTCGATTAAAAATAAAATCTAAGTTATCGTCCGGTGCCAGGGTCCGGCGTTTGATGCCGCTGTATAAAAGAATGGCTTCTATTCCGGGACGCGGGTCTGAATTCAGTAATTTGAGTCCGTAATACGCAAGTATTCTATTTTCTCCCGTTATCAGAACAATATCTGAGGCAATACTGATTGCAACCAAATCTAGATAGCGATACACATCTTCGGTACCAATGTTGTTTTTCATCGCAAAAGCCTGAATAAGCTTAAATCCGATGCCGCAACCGGAAAGTTCTTCGTACGGATAGCTGCAATCGCCTCTTTTTGGGTCGAGTACTGCGCAAGCATTAGGCAGTTCAGCGCCCGGTCTGTGATGGTCACAGATAATAAAATCAACACCTTTTTCAGAAGCATAGGCCACTTTCTCAACAGCTTTAATCCCGCAGTCGAGAGCAATGATGAGTTTGAAGTTATTCTGACTTGCAAAATCAATTCCCTGTATAGAGATGCCATAACCTTCAGAATACCGGTCAGGAATATAGAAATCAACGTGCGGATAATGCTTTTTCAGGAATGAATAAACCAGTGCAACAGCGGAAGTTCCATCAACGTCATAATCGCCATAAACTAAGATGTGCTCATTTTCGGCAATCGCCTTTTCAATACGGCTGATAGCCAGGTCCATGTCCTTCATTAAAAAAGGATCATGCAATTCTGCCATTTGCGGTCTGAAGAAAGCTTTAGCTTCATCAAAGCCGGTAATGCCACGCTGAACCAATAGGGCGGCAATCTGTTTATCAACATTGAGTTGTTTTGCCAGCCCTTCGACCGTAACTTTATCTCCCTCGGATTTTAAAATCCACCGCTTTTCCATCGTAGGCTAATTCTGTCTGTAAAATTATACAATTAACGCCAACAAACCTAAAAAATATTAACTATTGCACTTTTCAGACAGGTATGATATTGCCCACAATTTTAAATCCTATTCCATGAACGTTAATCAATTCAACGCTGCTATCTTCCTTAAGAAATTTTCTGAGTTTTGTGATATATACATCCATGCTTCTGGCGTTGAAATAGCTGTCATCTTTCCAGATTTCTTTCAGCGCAACGCTGCGGTCAAGTACTTCGTTTGCGTTTTCACAAAGTAATTTTAACAGGTCAGCTTCTTTACTGGTGAGCTTTTGCTCCTTATCCCGAATAGTCAGCAGCTGTCGGTTATGATCAAAAATATAGTCGCCCAGCGAAAACTGATTGCTGTCCGGACTTGCCTTTTCCTGAACACTTGTACGGCGGAGGATAGCATTCATTCGCATCAGCAGAACTTCCATACTGAATGGCTTGGTAATATAATCGTCGGCACCTATCTGGAATCCTTTTAAAATATCATCCTGCATTGATTTCGCCGAAAGGAATAATATCGGTATTTTTTTATCGCGTTTTCGTATCTCTCGAGCTAACGTAAACCCATCTTTTAACGGCATCATAATGTCAAGGATGCAGAAATTAAATGTTTCTTTGATGAAAAAATCATAGGCTTCCTCTCCGTTCGCAGTCAATACAGTAGGATAGCCTTTGGCTTCAAGATATGTTTTCAGCAATTCGCCCAGATTTTTGTCATCTTCGGCAAGTAGTATCCTGATATTCTGTTTTACCATATTGCATTAATTTTTATTTCCGAATGGTAGATTAATCTTAACTCGGGTGCCTTTTTTAATTTCGCTTTCTATGATTACGGTTCCGTGATGCATTTCAACGATTGTCTTTACATAATGCAAGCCAAGTCCAAATCCTTTTACATCATGCAGATTTCCGGTTGAAACCCGGAATAATTTTTCAAAAACCTTACTTTGATTTGCTTTACTGATGCCTATGCCATTGTCTTCAACCGTGATTAAAATTCCGGTCGGACTGTTTTGTGTTTTTACTTTAACCAGCGGTTTGCCGGGCGTGTATTTTATGGCATTGTCTATCAGGTTATACATTACATTAATCAGGTGTGTTTTATCAGCTTTCAGATAATAATTGCGGGCATGGAAATCGGTAATAATTTTGCCGTCTTTTGCTTCTGCCTGAAGATGCATGTTTGTGATAAGATCATCAATAGTTTGGTGAATATTAATAAGCTCAAAATGCAGGTTAACCTGTCCTTTATCAATAACAGCCGTTTGCAGAATTTTTTCGGCCATGGTGCCCAGCCGCTTATTTTCCTCGTTTATAACACTGATGTATTTTTTTTGCATCGGCTCCGACCGGCTGATATCCCTGTCGTCCAGGGCTTCACACGCCAGTGCGATGGTTGATATGGGCGTTTTAAATTCATGCGTCATATTGTTGATGAAGTCATTCTTCATTTCCGAAAGCCTTTTCTGCTTGAATATGGTTACAATGGTGTAGATAAACGATAGTGTAATAACGAGTACAAGCAGCGAAGAAAGAACAATCATTTGCCACAACTGTGATAGGAGATATGCCCCGCGGTGCGGAAAATAGATGAGAATATACTCAGGTGTCATGAACAAATCGCGCGGAAACATATTATATGAATAGCCATGTTCCAATAATTCTTTATGATAGCTCACATTACTATCTGACCGCGCAGCATAGGGAACCATCACGTTGCGCAAGGGGTCATAAACCCCAAACTCATAATCAGTATAAATACCGTTATTTTTAAGCTCATTATTTATCAACGAATCGAGTAAGGCAAAATTGAGCCTGTTTTCTATTGCTGAATAATGCTTTAAATTAAACATGTCCTCAAAAACATCATTTACAAGGGATGTTTTATCTAAATACTTGTTGATTTTATTCTCAACATTGAGGAATTTATTTGCAGTAACACTGTCAATGTTATAATTCGAATTTGATGTTTCTGAAAAAAGGTCGTTGTTTAAATTGTCGATATCTCCCTTTTTCTGTATCGTGATGTAACTGGTATCATATCGTTTTATTATTTCACCCGTATGCTCCTGCAGAACTACAACACGTATCTTTTCGCTGGTAACATTGAAAATATTTTGTGACGGCCGGGATGAGTCACCGGCATTGGCTTCCAATTCTTTGTTGAAAATCTGGTTGATGGAATCGATTGTATTTACTAGCTTTCGACCCTGTTTGTTCCCGTGCATTTTAGTGCGAATGCGGTCCGTAACCTCCATCTTCTCCAGTTTATAGATAACTGTTGACATGGATTCTTTCACGTTTCTGCTGAAATTGGCTTCTTTTATTGCAATAGCATTTTTTATCCAGTATGCCTGTATAGCAACAAGTACCAATAGTGCAATCACCATTATCACGATTATAAACAACAGAACTTTTTTATTCATCTATTCCTCGTATTATTCGGAAATGCTTTAATGTAGGGCGGTTTAACATTTGTTAACACTTCTTAACCATTATTAACATCTACTGCTTTATATGTGTTGTACCTTTGAAATGGTTATTTAAAGGCTCTTTATTTTTTCATGTGGTTAATATAATCGCTGTTAAGCCTTACAAAATTTTGGTTATTATTTTCTGGAAAAGAGTGGTAAATTTACCACTCTTTTTTTTATTGTTCCGGTGTCCGTAAATTCCATATTTTTGAAGATAATAAGCCATAGCATTCATTTCATAAAAGGCAAAGTTAAACAATTATCCAATGATTAAGGTTAGTGTTGATGTTGATAATATAGAGACGGCAGTTTCATCTGAAGAACTCCTGCAAGTGGAGCGTGAAATGGAAACCCATTTTCAAACACTCATTTCACAATCGGGTGCCGGGCGTGATTTTCTGGGATGGCTTACGCTGCCTGCTGATGTAAACGATGACCTTGTCGCACGTATAGATGCAGAAGCAAATAGTTTGCGGGGGAACGTTGAATATATGGTGGTGCTTGGTATAGGCGGTTCTTACCTGGGCACCCGTGCGGTGGTCGAATCATTGGGACATAGTTTCAGTATGTTGAACAACGGGGGCAATTCCCCTAAAATCCTATATGCGGGGCAAAATATCAGCGAAGACTACATTGCCGACCTTCTCGATGTCCTTGATAAAAAAGATTATGCACTGTGTGTTATTTCAAAATCAGGAACTACTACAGAAACGGCTATTGCATTTCGTATTCTGAAGGCACACATTGAAGAAAAATATGGTGTTGAAAGTGCCCGCAAACGCATCATTGCTATTACAGATAAGGCAAAAGGCGCACTTAAAAAGCTAGCTGATAGCGAAGGGTATTCAACTTACGTAATCCCTGATGATGTGGGTGGCCGATATTCTGTACTGACTCCTGTTGGGCTATTACCCGTTGCCGTTGCCGGGTTGAATATTCGTAAACTATTAGATGGTGCGGGATGCATGCAAAGGCATCTTGCAGCGCCATCTTCTCTTAAGGAGAATCCTGCCATAATCTACGCGGCAGCCCGCAACGCGCTGTATCGTAAAGGTAAAAATGTGGAGATAATGGTTACGTACGAACCTCGCTTGGTAAGCCTTACAGAATGGTGGAAACAGCTTTATGGCGAAAGTGAAGGGAAGCAGCATAAAGGCATTTTTCCGGCAGGTGTCAATTTTACTACTGATTTGCATTCAATGGGGCAATACATTCAGGATGGACAGCGCATAATTTTTGAAACGGTACTCTCGGTGGCGAATTCGCAAAGAAAGGTGGTGATTCCTGAGAATAAGGAGAATCTTGATGGCTTGAATTTTATTGCAGGTAAAAAACTTTCGGAAGTCAATCATGTGGCCGAAAGTGGTACCCTGCTGGCGCATATTGACGGAGGTGTTCCCAACATACGCATCAGTATTCCGCGATTGGATGAAGAATGCCTCGGACAATTAATTTACTTTTATGAATTTGCTTGCGCGCTTAGCGGTTATGCGTTGGGCGTGAATCCATTCGATCAGCCGGGCGTTGAAGCCTATAAAAATAATATGTTCGCATTGCTCGGAAAGCCCGGGTATGAAGCGGAAACAAAACAAATGGCAGATAAAGTAAAATCAGGAACGAATAATTAGAATTAAAATGAAAACGCATAAAATAATATTTGCTACAGCTTTGATGTGCATGCTGTCTTTTCCTTTTTTAAATGCGCAATCCAACTATCCAAAGGGTAAAGCTAAACTGATAGAGTTTTTCAACCCTGCTGCAAAGTTTACAGTTCCTGCCGGTAAAACCTGGTATGTGGTAAATATCTTCAGCGATTGTGCTACAGATATTATCGTCAACAAGAATGACCCTGGAACATATAATTACAATGAAGTGCGCATATTTATTAAAAGTATAAACGGTGCTGTTCTTACAGATATTGATAAAAAGAAATATGGTCCTGTCGTTTTTCGCGGGCCCAACCATGAAAGAGTTCAGCAGATGCCCATAGTATTACCTGAAAATACAATAATAGAATTTATCATTACATCCGGCGATTGGAGCAGCACAGTTGAAGGTTCAAAGCTGGTCAGAAATGATAATCTCAAAGCTTACCTCAACGTTATAGAAACTGATAATTAGAAAAGATTATTTTTCGCCCCAGCGATAACGTTCAAATTCAAAACCTGCAAGAGCAAGCAACTTGTCCACGACGGTATATGAAAGTGCGGTAATGTCTGCCGGCTGTGAATAGAACGATGGTGAGGCAGGACAAATGACGGCCCCTGCTTCAGTGGCAATTTTCATGTTGTTCAAATGAATGATGCTGTAAGGCATTTCGCGAACACACAGAATTAGTTTTTTTCGTTCCTTCAGCATCACATCAGCACTGCGTGTCATTAAATCAGTTGATATACCATTCGCAATACGACCCAGAGTTGCGACAGAGCAAGGGCAAATTATCATAGTATTGTAGCCCGCCGATCCTGAGGCTGCAGGTGCAAAAAAATCATTGGATGCATAACTTTTAAAAGGAAGTGTTTTCCACGAATCATCACCCAGTTCGTAGTGCCATACATCTTTTGCATTATCTGAGAACACCAGAGCACAATCTTCAATCTGGCTTCCCAGAGTATATAATTTCTCTATCAGTAGTTTTGCATAAATAGCACCACTGGCACCGGTTACCCCTACAATAATTTTCTTAGTCTTTTTTTCGGCTGCTGAATTCATAGGTAAGATTTAATAGCAATAAACTATTGTATTGTCCGCGGTTCAGGCGATACGTTACATTGCCCGCATGATTACGCACCGGTAGTATTGAATTTTGTCCTCTGAATCCGGCCCTGAAATTTTCCGAAATATTAAACTGTATTCCGCCAAGCACGCCAACTTCATACCAGTTAAATGGCCGCGTGTCGGGCATAATACCGCCCTCGTCCTTTTCTGTCGATTTCATTAAAAAGGCAACTGTTGGACCCAGTTCAAATTCAAAACGTTTGTTGAACAACCAGTTGTATAATATCGGAATTTCAATGTATTGAAGGTTTAATTTGTATGAATGAGGATCGACCGCGCCTGGTTTAGGGTTGTGGGCACTTCCCTTCTGAATATAATTCATCTCAAATTGCAATGCTGAACGTGTGGTAAAACGGAAATTCACAAACGCACCGCCAAAAATACCTGCTTTGTTAAACCCTGATAGCTGGTCTCCTGAAATCTGGCTTGCCGTAATACCCAAACTGAGTCCGCCTTTAAAAACTGTTTGACCGTTGATACTTGAAATAACAGTTATACTGATTATCAACAGTGCGAGCGCACGTTTCATTGTTTTTCTTTTTTATGATTGGTGCAATATGCATTCATAAGCATTTCAGCATCGTTTCCGCCTAACATTTCCACTTTTTTAGCATCGTTGCAGGCACCTTCGTGGTCACCAAATTCGTTACGGATATATGCCCGCTGAGAATAGAAATAATTATTGTTGGGGTCAAGATTTAATGCAATGTCAAGTTCTTTTGTAACCTGTTGTTTCGTTTCATCTGTTGATGAAACCTTCAGCAAATAATACTGAGTCATTCCTTTCAGAAAATGAGCCTGAGCATCGGTAGAGTCAAATGTTATTGCCTGACACGCATAATCGTGCGATTCGCGGTACTTGCCTTGAGCAAACCACGCCATGGCCATGTTTTTAAGATAGGTCACATTGCGACCGTCAAGTGCCAGTGCCCGTTCAAAATAAACAATCGCCGAATCAAATTCATTTTTCGATTGTTTGATAACTCCCAGCATGTTCAGGGCTTTGTGATATTCCGGGTTGAGTTTAAGTGTTCGTTCAAAGTACTGCATGGCAATGTCATTATCTTTATTATAATAACTCATGCCGGTTTTATATGCAAGGTCATCGCGCGGAATGGATCCGGCCCAAGTGAATTTAATTTCGGAAAATGGCTTGAAGTACTCAGATTTATTGCTGTCCGTATCAGTATCCGTGAGCACGCTTTTAACGTCAAATGCAATGGTGTCTTTATTTATATATTTCACAATGCTCTGACCAATTTCTATCCAGCCGTTTGTCATTTCATTGAACATTTTCAGCTCAAAACTTTTGGACAACGTTCCTTCTGTTCCGGTCTCAGGCAAAAAATCTCCGAAGGTTCTGCGCACGGTCAGTACACTGCTGTCAAGTGATGCAATCGTTCCATAAAACTCATACGATAATGTGTCCGCGGGATATTCCGGTTTTTCCGGAGATTTACAATATACCAGGCAAGCAGTAAAAGTTAGAAATGTAGTAAGGAGTAGGCGTTTCATTCAATAATGTTTTAGCCGCGTAAAGGTAGTACAGTATTATATCGAAACAGAACCGGAATTCTAAATTTCAATTAACAATTATTAATCACGAATTGTTAATTACTCATTACCACGTAATCGTTACCTGTCCGTTTCCCGATTGCACTTGTGCGCTGTTACTCTGGTTGGCGCCTGAGTTGTATGAGCCGCCGCCACCGCCGTTTCCGGGATAATGGTACGAGCCGCCACCACCCGAATATCCGCCGCCACCGCCGCCACCCGAGCCGCCGCCACCACCGCCACCGCCAAATCCACCGGTGGCATTCCCTGACAGGTTGCCGCCGGCACCGCCATTCACAAAAGCTTTGCCGGCATTAGCTGAAGTATATCCGCAACCGGAAAAGGCTCCGTCTGTTAGTAATCCACCTCCGGCAGCAGCACAACCGCCCGGCCCGCCGCCATTTCCATTAGTTCCACCGGCACCATATTGCGACGGATAAGATGTACTATTACCGTCCATACCACTAGTGCCTATTGATGCATGCATGTTATTGTTAGGGTTGGTTACATTACCACCACCTCCTCCGGCAATAATGAGCGGACTGTTTGCCGAAGTCGTAACAAACGAACCGCCCCCACCACCGGCATTATTAGCACCATTCATTCCGCCTTGTCCGCCAACAAGTATTTTTAATGTCTGTCCGTTTAACCCCGTGAATTCGCCTCGCATGCGCGCTCCGAGACCGCCTGTGTTTCCGCCCTGCGCACCCCAAACTTCTATAGTTAGGGCACAGGCATCAATAGGTACCGTCCAGTTAACAATACTACCTGTATAACTGAACGTTTGAGAGCTGTGTGTGCAGCCTTGCACATTTACTGCGGTCGTGCTTACAGAGGAACAGCCATTGTTGGTTACCTGTATGCTTACTGTGGCATTGCCCGAGGTTGTCCAGGTTACAACCGGATTTTGTGATGTGCTTGTTGATGGGGAACCATTTTGGAACGCCCATAGATAAAACTGTGCACCGGTCTGTGTCGGTGTAAAGGTTACATTCTGATTTAGACTCGGGGGATTTGGAGCATAAGTGAATGTTGATACAGGTGAAGGCAGCACCAAGGCACCCAGAGTTATCACATTACTCGAACAGTTCTGACTGTTTGTGGCAATCAGGCTGTAAATCCCTGTGTTTGCTGTTCCGGCATTCGGTATCATTGGATTTTGAGCCGTTGACGAAAAGCCGTTGGGACCTGTCCATGAGTAGGTAACCCCGGCGATAGTACTAGCTGTGAGTTTAAGCGTATCTCCCGCGCACCGCGGACTATTGCTGCCTGCAACAGGCGATGGCGGCTGAACGCAATTGCCGCAAAGCTCATACCACCCGCCTGCCTTATAGAAGTTGAAACAATTGGTTGTTTTGTTAAAAATCAGCAGCCCTATGGCAGGATTTGTAATTGCGTTCCGCTCGGCAGTGGTCATGCGTGGGACAAGCACACCCTGATTGTTGCTGTTGGCATCAAAAATGGCTGAGCTGTCGGCCGGAAGACCTGAAACATTCACTGCTACGCCCTGTGAATAGGTCGTTTCTGAGAATAAAAACAGTATAAAAAGCAATGACAGCAGCCTTAATGCACGAGAGATTAGTGTTATCATACGATTCCGTTTTTCAAAATACTAAAGTACTCAAATATTTTGATACAGGAATACGCACTAATACGCGGTAGTGACCTACATCAGCTTTACGGGGATGCAAATGTCAATAATGAATTTCTTTTCAGGGTGTGTTTGTTTATTCGGTAAACATATTCTTTCTGATACTTATTCATAATATAGATACTCAGGGCGGGGGGCCTGATTTTATTCGGTTATTATCAGTATTTCATTATTTTTTTTGTGAAGCATCCTTCAATGCCGTTTGCTTTCAGAAAATAAATGCCATCGGCAAGATTGCGGATATCAATTATTCCGGAACCACAGATGACTCCGTTGTATTGAAGCCGCCCCTGAATATCCTGTAAGGTTACATTTGTCATTCCGTTTCCGGGAACGGTTAAGTATAATAAATCTGTTGCAGGGTTTGGGAATACTTCTAAAACCGCGAAGGTGTTTTCTTTTACACCCGACGTTTCAGTTGCCGAGTAGGAATATGAAGCCGTGTTGTTTTCATGAATCGTGGAATCAATATTCATTACCGCCATAACCACCCGGTCGTAATCAGAGCCAAAGCCCGTTGTCACGAATGTGCCATGATTCACGCTGTCGAGCGGCATGCTGATTATGCTGTCAATTGCGTCATTCGAAGTATTCTTCAAGATTATATCCACACGAAATTTCGAATCAGGCTGACCATTGAAGGCAATGGTTATGGTTTTGGATGTTGAAGACGTGAATCCGATATAATCAGCCGCATATGGATTTACAGTTGACTGAACCGTTGAAAGCGGAAATGTACTGTGAATGTCGGAGAGCGAGCAGGGAGCGAAATTATAATGTAAATACCCGTATTTTCCTCCATCATAAACAGAGTCATCGGCATAGTTCGCAATTATCCACTGTTCAAAGGCATCATCAAATGATTGTGAATATCCCAGTGTGTTAAGGGTACTTTCAACACCCGGAATACCATTAAGCTGGTTACTGATAAGTGTTGAAATATAGTTCCAGTTTCCGTAATGCTCAAACATGAATAACATGAATAATTTTACCTGATTGTAATTGGAGAAATAAATAAGAGGGATATCGGGGTCGTTGGTGAAAAAGGAATAGGCATCAGGTACATTGTGCTGGAAAATATTTTCTGTCAGGTATATCGCTGCAAAGGTAGAGAATCCTTCATCCACCCAAGCTTCTTCCCAGTAATGGGTAGGGTTGACGGCCGGTTCGGGAGAGTGGTCCTGCTGCCAGTGCAGCAGGTGCCCGAACTCATGGGCAACTATTTCTGCGGCACCTTGGTAGCATTGACTCGCAACAAAAATAATCTCCCGCTCGGAGCTGTGCTTGCCCCAGGTGGCAAACACCATGGAGTCCGACATTTGTTGCCCGGGATCAAAATATCCGCACCAGTTATTCTCATCCAGAAAAACGATAAAAATATTTGAATCACCATCAAAAACATCAGGTATGGGTCCATATTTTGAAGTGAGCGCCTGATAATATTGGTTGTCGAACGTTTGCACGAGGTTATCTGCATCTGTCTGTAAAATCTGAGGGCCGATGATTTCAGTAAACACATAACAATGATTCCCGGCCTTTTTGCATACTGTTTTGATTTCGCGTTGCGGGGCACCCCACAGCGGAGGCCAGTCTATGTATGATGGCGACCAGAACGTCAGTGAATCACCGTCATTGAATTGCGAAAAGCAGGGAACCTGCATCCCGCCAATGAGCACTATCAAGGCAAACAGGAGTTTTGTTTTCATATTCAGGTATAAAAATGTTGAAGAAAAAGCAGATTATTCCTTGAAGAACGAACATTCAAATGTACGAATCGCACACACACGAATTAAAATCAAATACCTAAAAAATTAAAGTGTTCAATAAAGTGAGTGCCGGGTTCTCTATACGCTGCTTATGTTAATTGTTTGAGTTTTTCCAGCATTGAGAAACATTCAGCACTCATTTTTGAAAATGCAAACCACTTTTTACCAATGTCTTTTAATGAAGCGCCAATATGGTAAAGTTCTTTTTCGTCAATGATCAGGAAACGATCGTGGGCATGCTTGAGTTCAATGACCTGCACCGGTTCATACTGTGCGTTATACTTGCTGATGTCTAACTGAAGCTGTTTGTTCATTTCTTTGGTGTAAATGGTGAGTTTTACGCCTTTCTTCCTTTTTGTAAGTAGTGTGAGTACGGAATCATCAATGTAATTATCGATAAGGATAATTGATTTGCCGGCATTACGAATGAGATCTGCAATAAAGGAATAGGCATCGTAAATCTGGCCATCAAAGAAAATGCCTTTTTCAGGTTTGAGTTCCCTTTTTTCCATTGCGGAAAAAATACGGTCAAACTTTTCATCGGCTTCGATCTGCTTGCGTTCCACCTTATCCAGCCGATGAAAAACAACTGCATTATCTGCAATAAATTTTCGCATTTGGACAAAGGTTTGCATGATCTGTATGCTGACGTTAATGGCTGTGCTGCTTTTCAATACTGCGGATAGCATGGCGACTCCCTGCTCAGTAAAGACATAAGGTAGATATCGGCGACCGCCATGTTCAGAACTTGAGGTCACAATTTGTGACCTCAAGTTCTCCCATTCTTTTTCTTTTAGTTGAAAAATAAATGTTGCAGGAAATCGTTCTGCATTTCTTCTTACGTGGATACGCCGCCTAAATTGACCAGTCTACGCCGTTTTAATTTGACCACCTTCA